>CAIVYW010000162.1 GCA_903910205.1 uncultured Methylococcaceae bacterium
ATGTGCTAACATTAACACACTTACAATTATTGCAATATCTAATTTTAACAACATGAAAAATAAAATAGAATCTAAACGAGTACATATAGTTATGCCTGTTTGGTTAATTGATTCCATCAAAACTAGCGCATCCGAGCTGGGAATATCACCCTCTGATTATATTCGCGATATATTAAAGCAACATCAAAAGCAGAAAGCGGATGCTGATTAAATCGACCCTCGCGCTCAGTGCTAAGAAAAGCGTACGCACTTCACTAGGGGGTCGCGTTCGTCCATGAACGCTTCAATGACTCGCGACCTTAAGTATTCAGGCTGCCTCGCATAAAGAACAGAACTGAATACTGACTTAAGAACAGCGGTGTTATTTCGACAGAACTTGAGCCGTCAGACCTTTTAAAATGCCATCTAAAGGCAAAGCACAAGCCGGTACAAAAGTTTGCATGAAATACTCCACCTCAGGTAATGCTAAGTCATTTAGCTTTTGTTCTAACTCATTGGCGGTGATGCTAAACTCAAGATTACCGGCACGTAACTCCGATAAACATTTTAAATACGCCGACAAGGTGTCGGCGGCTTTAATAATCTGGTGGTGACTCTCAGGGTGATGCTCGTCATTTAATAGTGCTTGATAGGCGGCTTGTAAAGGATCGGGCAGTAAGCCGACCAATTCATCACAGGCTATCGTTTCTATTTGCCGATAAGCCGTGGTTATGGAACTTGAGAAGTATTTAATCGGTGTAGGTAAATCACCGGTTAGAACTTCACTGGCATCATGAAATAAAGCCGCCGTGGCAATAGCATTGGCATCGACCTGCCCCATAAAGAACTCATTGCGTATCAGCGCTAAAGCATGTGCGATAACAGCCACTTCCCAACTGTGTTCCATCACGTTTTCAGGCTCTGCATTACGCATCAAGCCCCAACGCTTAATCCAACGTAATCTGGACAAATAGGCATAAAATTTACTAGAAGTAGCGGTATGACTCATGAACGTACCTTTTAAATTATTATCGTGGATAAACATGGCTTATGTTGTAAAGATAGCAAATAATGATAACGTTCGCCAATTAAATTGTATGCAAGATTAGGGCTTAATTTAACTTTACTCACCAGTAAACGTTTATATCGTCTAAGATAAGATGAATCTATCATACATTCTACTAAGCGAGTGTGATAGGATTGGAGTGCAAAGAATTCATAATAATCTTATGCCGTTTTGTAGGATGGATAAGCATTAGCGCATCCACCTATTATTATAGCGACCGACATAAACTCGACGAGTGTCGCTTACAACGCAGTGGATGTGCGAAACTCTCAATCCCTACAAGCTTACTTTAATTCTAAATTCAACCGCCTACTTACGCTAATAATCATGAGCCATCAATCTATAATAGGTCCTGTCATGCTGGACATCGAGGGCTTAACTTTAGCGCCACATGAACATGACAAGCTAAAGCACCCAAATACCGGCGCCGTTATTCTTTTTGCACGTAACTATCAAGATCCCCAGCAAGTGACAGAGCTTATTGAAAGTATACGTGCGGCAAGACCTGGGCCACTGCTTATTGCCGTTGATCAAGAAGGCGGTAGAGTACAGCGTTTTCAAAACGGTTTTACGCGCCTACCGCCCGCCGCCAGTTATGCACTAAGCCCTGAGTTAGCAGAGCCTGCGGGCTGGTTAATGGCGGTTGAATTATTAGCCGTGGGGGTTGATTTTAGCTTTGCCCCTGTTTTGGATATTGATTGCGGCGTTAGTCAAATTATAGGAGATCGTTCTTTTTCTACCGAAGCCACGTTGGCCACCCAACTCTCTAGTGCTTTTAGAATGGGCATGAAACGCGCGGGCATGGCAGCCACCGGCAAGCATTTTCCGGGTCATGGCGCTATCGCCTTGGATTCACATCTGACCTTACCTATAGACGAACGTGATTTAGACAGTCTACGTAACAACGATTTAATACCCTTTAAACAGTTAATTACTGAGGGCTTAGAAGCGGTCATGCCCGCCCATGTTCTTTATCCTAATATTGATCCTAATCCAGCCGGCTTTTCAAACTTTTGGATACACACCATACTACGTGAAGAATTAAAGTTTAATGGCGTGGTTTTTAGTGATGACTTAAGCATGGCTGGAGCCGCCTTTGCAGGTGACTTTCCTGAACGCGCCAAACGCGCACAACAAGCAGGTTGTGATATGTTATTAGTCTGCAATAATCCACTAGCCGCAGAACAAGTGCTAGAGGCGCTACCTGTGACTAATGATCCTATTAGATCCCAGCGCCTGATGCGCATGCAAGGTCACAGACAGTTAGATAGAGTACACTTAATGAACTCTAGTTTATGGCAAGAAACCACTGCACTTATTAACCAACATTGTGAACGCTATGCTTAAAGAGATTAATACGGTACAAACAGAAGCTGATTTACTCGTTAATGAACAACAAATAGCCATTGCCATCACTCAAATCGCTGAGCAAATTAACGGCTTGCTCGTTGATCGAAATCCTTTAGTTTTATGTGTTATGAATGGAGGTCTAATCTTTACTGGCCAGTTATTACCGCAACTGACCATAGCGCTTACTTTAGACAGTATTAACGCTAGCCGTTATCATAACAAAACCAGTGGTGGCGCTATTGAATGGGTCAATACCCCACGAACACCGATTAAAGGCAGAACCATACTGATTGTTGATGATATATTGGACGAAGGTGTCACTCTTGCTGCCATCTATGAATATTGTCTGGCGCATGGCGCAACCTCTATCTATAGCGCCGTGTTAGTCAATAAATTATTAGGACATAGCAAACCCATTTATGCTGACTTTATAGGTCTCAACCTAGAAAACCGTTATTTATTTGGCTATGGTATGGACTATAAAGGTTATTTACGCAATGCACCCGGCATTTATGCCTGCAAAGAACATCACGAGGAATAATAATGACCACATTAGCGATTATTGGCGGTAGCGGCCTTAGCCAACTCAAAGAACTGACTATTATCAAACGTGAGCAGCTCAACACACCGTATGGCGCACCTTCTGCTGAGTTTATTACCGGTGAGCTTAACCATCAAAAAATCATTTTTCTGGCTAGACATGGTAATCCCCATACCTTAGCACCCCATAAAATCAACTATCGTGCTAATATTTGGGGTCTTAAGCAATTAGGGGTTGAACGTATCATTGCAGTAGCCGCTGTAGGCGGCATTAGTACCGCAATGGCACCTGAACATATCGTTATACCCGATCAAATTATTGATTATAGTCATGGCCGTTTACATAGCTTTTTTGATGATAAAAATCATCCCGTGACCCATATAGACTTTACTTACCCTTATCAGCCTAGCTTACGTAAAGCCCTAATTACAGCAGCCGCTAATGCGCAGATATCTATTAGCCCTGTTGGCACATACGGCTGTACCCAAGGGCCGCGACTAGAAACCAGCGCTGAAATTAAACGCATGCAACAAGATGGCTGTGATCTAGTCGGTATGACGGGTATGCCCGAAGCCGCTCTGGCCAAAGAGTTAGGTATTGATTATGCAGCAATTGCGGTGGTCGCCAACTGGGCCGCCGGCAAAGGCGAAGGTGAAATTTCTATGGCTGAGTTAGAGCAGCATTTGCAAATGGGCATGATAAAAGTCATCAAGTTGCTCAATGCTTTTATCGCCTTGCCGTAATAAAAAAATCTAAGGTTGTTTGAGTTAGCTGTCGCCTAACTTAAGCTCACAAAAAATGTTGGGTTGCAAAAAAACACAATCCAACTTACATTGACGTTAACCGTTGCACACGGACTTTAAGTTTAGGAGATAACATGCAAGCTTTTGTTAACCATCTCGCTACAGAAAACCAATACCAATCTACGCATTTATTGCGCATACTCCATGCTATTCAAGCTCGCTATCATTACATTCCTGAGTCAGCGATAGAGCAATTAGCCCCTTTATTAAATATTACCCGCACCCAGATCATCGGCGTTATTGAATTTTATAGTTTTTTTCATTTAACAGCGCGTGGTCGCTATGAACTATTAATTAGTGATTCTATTACCGACCACCTAGTCGGCAAACAAGCACTCACCGACTATTTATCCACAAAACTACACGTTGCCGTGGGTGAAGTTCGGGCAGATGGCCTCGTTAGCTTAGACAACACCTCTTGTACCGGACTCTGTGATCAAGGTCCTGCTGGCTTAGTGAATGGTTATGCCCTCCCCCATCTTGATCATGCGCGTATCGATCAAATTAGCGAGCTGATTAATCAGGAAATTCCTATCGAGCTATGGCCTAGTGAGTTATTTCAGGTCGATGATCATATTGTTAAGCCAGGTTTATTATTAAGTCATCCGCTAACACCAGGCGATGCCTTGCAATCAATGTTTAATCGTGGCTTAACGGCCACTTTGGCCGAGCTAGATGCCTCAGGTCTTCGCGGCCGAGGTGGTGCAGGTTTTAAAACTGCCAGCAAATGGCACTATTGTCGCGATGAATCTGAATCTGAGCGATATGTCATTTGCAATGCTGATGAGGGAGAACCTGGCACCTTTAAAGACCGAGTACTATTAAATAGCTATGCTCAGCAAGTTTTTGAAGGTATGACGGTTTGTGCCGCTATTATCGGAGCGCAACAAGGCTTTTTATATTTACGCGGCGAATATCTATTTTTGTACGAAAAGCTGCAACAGATACTGGCAGAGCGCAGGCAGCTAGGCTTATTAGGCAATAACATACTCAATAGCGATATACATTTTGATATCGACATCTGCTTAGGTGCGGGTGCTTATATCTGTGGCGAAGAATCTGCTTTAATTGAATCGCTAGAAGGCAAAATGGGTATTCCTAGAAATCGCCCACCTTATCCTGTAACTCAGGGCTATTTAGGTAAACCCACCGTCGTTAATAATGTAGAGACTTTTTTAGCCGCTGCAGCGATTGCACATCTAGGTGGCCAATGGTTTGCTACTATCGGCACAGAAAAATCCAAGGGCACTAAAATCTTAAGTATCAGCGGCGATTGCGCGCGCCCCGGCATTTATGAATATGCTTTCGGAACCTCTATAGAGACTATCCTAAGCGATTGTGGTGCAGAGGAATTGTTGGGGGTGCAAATCGGCGGCCCTTCAGGACTGTTTATTTCTGAGCAAGAACTACAGCGCAAATTGGCATTTGAAGATTTAGCGACTGGCGGCTCTTTCATCATTTTTAACAAACATCGTAACTTGCTAGAGATAGTTAATAACTTCACACGCTTTTTTGCTCATGAAAGTTGTGGCTTTTGTACGCCCTGCCGCGTTGGTACGTCTTTATTGAAAAATCAACTGGCGAAAATTGTTGAGGGTCATGGTTCGGCTGGTGATGTGGTGGCACTCGAAGAATTATGTGCTTTAGTTAAAAACTATAGCCATTGTGGTCTAGGGCAGACTGCTGCCAACCCTATTATGAGTACCTTAGCGCGCTTTCCTGAGTTGTATCAAAGTCGCTTGAAAAACATCAGTTATGAACCCGGCTTTGATCTGGATGCCGCCCTAGAAACCGCAAGGCAACTGGCTAATCGCAACGATGCTGCCGCACATTTAACGCAAGTGGAGCAAGACTGATGACTAAAACTATACGTATTGATGGCGATACCATCCCCTTTGAAGAAGGGCAAACTATTATTGAAGCAGCAACAGCTGCCGGCATTTACATTCCGCATTTATGTCATCATCCAGAATTTACGCCGCATGGCAGTTGTAAGCTATGCACGGTTAATGTCAATGGTCGCAACTGTTCGGCGTGTACTTTTCCGGCGATGGAAGGTCAAGAAATACTTAATAATAGCCAAGAATTGCAGGCCGATCGGCAAAAAATAACCCAAATGCTTTTTGTGGAGGGCAATCATTTTTGCCCCTCGTGCGAAAAAACCGGCAACTGCCAGTTACAAGCCGTGGCCTATCATTTAAATATGCTAGATAGTCATTTTCCGCATTTTTATGCACACCGAGAAGTAGATGCTAGTCATGCTGAGGTGTTAATTGACCATAACCGTTGTATTTTTTGTACTTTATGCGTCAGAGCCAGCCACGAGCATGACGGTAAAGAAGTATTTGCTATCAGTGGTCGGGGCATTAATAAACATCTCATCGTTAATGCCGAAAGTGGCTTATTAAAAGACACTAATTTAGAGGCGACTGATCTAGCCGCTCATATTTGTCCAACTGGTGCAATATTGATTAAACGCACCGCTTATCAAGTCCCTATCGGGGAACGTAGTTACGATCATCAACACATCGATCAAGTCAGCTTAGCTTTGGTACATACTGATGAAAACTAAAATAAGAATCGCCACCACCTCATTAGGCGGTTGTTTTGGCTGTCACATGTCTTTATTAGATATAGATGAGCGCTTGATACCACTAGCAGAACTCATAGAGTTTGATCGCTCACCGTTAACCGATATCGAACATTGTACGAATTGTGATATTGGTTTAATTGAAGGCGGCGTTTGTAATTCTGAAAACGTGCATGTATTACGCGAGTTTCGTAAAAACTGCAAAATCTTAGTCGCTGTGGGCGCTTGCGCCATTACAGGAGGATTACCGGCTATGCGTAATTTTATTCCGCTGGAAGAGTGTCTCGCTGAGGCATACATTCATGATATAGGAGTAGAAAACGCACAAATCCCCAACGACCCTGAGTTACCGTTGTTATTGGATAAAGTACGTCCCTTACATGAAGTGGTAAAAGTAGATTACTTTTTACCGGGCTGTCCACCCTCAGCCGAAGTGTTTTGGACTTTTTTAAATGATTTGATTGCCGGCCGTGAACCTAGTCTACCTTATGAGTGCGTGCATTATGATTAATTTGGCAAATCCGGCGTAGCCTAACTTAAACCTTAACCGTTCACTCTTAAACAGGCTCAGGGTGAACGGTTAAGCCTAGCATCTGTGAGCTTTAAGTGGATAGCTAACGCTTAAGTATAACAATGAGCGCGGAGCATGGAAATAATAGCCTATTCAACTTGGAATATTATCATTAGCTTCTTGTAGTAACACCTATAAATACGAATACATCGACTATTGATTGACTAAGTAGGCTGTAGTCGTAGAAAATAGCCGTCATTTTAGCCTAATTAATCGCCTAAACCAGTATGGATAACCACGTTACTCCCCCAAACAGTTTAGTGTCCGTACGTAACTTGTCATTTTCTCGCGGCACTACGAAAATATTTGACAATATTTCACTCGATTTTGAGCGGGGTAAAATCACCGCTATTATGGGACCTAGCGGCACTGGAAAAACCACCTTACTTAAATTGATCGGCGGCCAACTTTACCCAGACCAAGGTACTATTAGCGTTGATGGCGAAAATGTACATCAATTACGCAGAGCCGAGTTATACAATTTACGTAAACGCTTAGGTATGCTTTTTCAGAGTGGCGCTTTGTTAACAGACATGAATGTTTATGATAACGTGGCGTTTCCGTTACGCGAACATACGCATCTGCCTGAATCCATGATACGCACCTTGGTACTCATGAAACTTCAAGCAGTCGGTTTAAGAGGTGCTCGCAATCTAATGCCGAATGAGCTATCAGGCGGCATGGCTAGACGTATTGCCTTAGCTAGAGCCATTGCTCTGGATCCCATGATGATTTTGTATGATGAACCGTTTACCGGCCAAGATCCAATTTCTATGGGCATCTTAGTACACTTAATTAAATCCCTAAATACTACGTTGGGTCTAACCAGCATTATCGTCTCTCATGACGTACACGATACCTCTGCGATTGCTGATTACATCTATGTGCTATCCGGTGGAAAAATTGTAGGGCAAGGTACACCACAAGAAATCCAACAATCAGAATCTGAATGGGTACAGCAGTTTATGACTGGGGCTGCAGATGGCCCAGTTCATTTTCATTATCCTGCCAAAGATTATATCGATGATCTGTTATCATCTGGAAAACGTTATTAACGATCTCTACTATAAATCGACATTAACTTTAATAACTAAATGACATCATGACAGCATTTTTACAATATTTAGGTCAGAGTACGCGTATCAGCTTTACCAAGCTAGGACGAGCCAGTTACTTTTTACTGCAAATCCTAGCCGGCGTATTAAGCTTGTTGGCACGCCCTCGTTTATTACTCAAGCAACTCTATTCTGTTGGCGTATTATCTTTTCTGATTATTACTATTTCTGGACTCTTTGTCGGCATGGTTTTAAGCCTGCAAGGTTATTACACGCTTTCTGATTTTGGTGCAGAAGAAACCTTAGGCGTCATGGTTGCTGCTTCTTTAGTCAGAGAATTAGGCCCCGTGGTTTCAGGACTCCTTTTTGCTGGCCGAGCAGGTTCTGCATTAACCGCTGAAATTGGCTTAATGAAAGCCACTGAACAACTATCCGGCATGGAAATGATGGCCGTTGATCCCATAAAGCGCATTGTTACACCCCGCTTTGTCGCCGGCTTAATTTCTATGCCTCTGCTGGCTGCATTATTTAGTGCCGTGGGCATTATCGGCGGACAAATGATCGGTTGTGGCTTGTTAGGCGTTGATGATGGTGCGTTTTGGTCACAAATGCAGGCTGGAATCGATTTTAGAGATGACATCCTTAATGGTGTCATTAAAAGCTTGGTTTTTGGCTTTGTTAGTTCTTGGATAGCATTATTTGAAGGTTATGATGCTATTCCTACCTCGGAAGGTGTTAGTCGAGCAACGACCCGCACTGTGGTTAATTCAGCTTTTAGTATTTTAGGTCTGGATTTTATCTTGACCGCACTCATGTTTGGAGAACATTAATGCAACACACTAGCACCCAAGACACTTTTGTTGGCCTTTTTGTCGCCTCAGGTATAATCGGATTGTTTTTTCTTGCCATGCAAGTCAGTAACTTAAGCTCTTTTGTTAGCGAAGATAGCTATACCATCACCGCACGCTTTGCAAACTCTGGTGGCTTAAAAATCAAATCACCTGTTTCAGCGGCGGGCGTTAAAATCGGCCGAGTAACCGCTATTAACTTCGATCCAAAAACCTTTGAATCTGTCGTTAAGATGAGTATTAATTCTAAATATAATGCCCTTCCAGATGACACGACTGCCAGTATATTTACAGCCGGCTTATTGGGTGAACAATATGTTAATCTGGATGCCGGCGGTTCAGATACCCCGCTTAAAAATGATGGCACCATTGAAATTACCCAATCTGCAATTATTCTTGAAAAAGCCTTAGGTCAATTTCTATTCAAGTCTGCGGAAGAAAAAAAGTGACCCAGCTAACTATTATTGCTCAAGGTGATGGGCATTTTATGATCGATGGTGATTTGACTTTTGCAACAATAGATCAGCAAACCATAAAATCAGTTGCCTTTTTAACGACGGCAAAACATATCACCATTGATTTGAGTCGCGTGGTGAGTACTGATAGTGCCGGCTTGGCGCTGATGATTGAATGGATAAAATATACTAAGCAGCACAGAACTCAAATCATTTTCAAAAACATTCCCGATCAATTGCTTAATCTTGCTAAACTCAGCGGTTTTGATAAGACTGGCCATTTTGCTGCGCAAACTGAAAAGGGATAAAACCTTGATCCCTTCTCTTTCACATAGACACTTTAAAAGCATCTTATGGATAAATTAATCATTACTGGCGGCTCACGTCTTTCCGGTGAAATACGCATTTCTGGCGCTAAAAATGCCGCCTTACCTATACTGGCAGCGACCTTGCTTTCAGATAAACCAGTCAGCGTGGGTAACATCCCTCATCTACACGACATCACGACCACTATGGAGCTTTTAGGGCGCATGGGCGTTCGCTTAGTGGTGGATGAAAAGATGAATATCGAAGTCGACAGCAGCACTATCAATAGTTATGTCGCGCCTTACGAATTAGTCAGAACGATGCGTGCGTCTATTTTGGTACTGGGACCTTTACTGGCAAGATTTGGTGAAGCGCATGTCTCTTTGCCGGGCGGTTGCGCTATCGGTACTCGACCTGTTGATATACATATCAATGGCCTCATTAAAATGGGGGCAGACATTACCGTCGAAGGCGGCTTTATTCATGCCAAAACAACGAGATTAAAGGGCTGTCGCTTAGTCCTTGAACAAATCACTGTGACCGGCACTGAGAATTTATTAATGGCAGCGACCTTGGCAGAAGGCACGACCATTATTGAAAATGCGGCAAAAGAACCCGAAGTGACTGATCTCGCCTTATTTCTAAATGCTATGGGCGCTAAAATCACTGGCATAGGTACCGATGTTTTAATTATAGAAGGGGTAGAAAGCTTAGGCGTTGAAGACTTGCACTATGACATACTCCCCGATCGTATCGAAACAGGTACTTATTTGATTGCTGCGGCGATTACTGGCGGAAAAGTTAAACTTAAAAACACTCGCCCTGATATTTTGGATGCTGTTTTAGAAAAATTGGTTGAAGCGGGCGCTGAAATCACCACAGGTGAAGATTGGATTGCTCTGGATATGCATGGCAAAAAGCCTAAAGCGATTTCTTTGCGCACAGCGCCATACCCTGCATTTCCAACCGATATGCAAGCTCAGTTCATTGCACTTAATTGTATTGCTGATGGCGTAGGTATTGTCACAGAAACCATTTTTGAAAATCGTTTTATGCACGTACAAGAATTACAACGCATGGGCGCCGATATTAAACTTGAATCGAATACCGCTATTTGTACCGGGACTAAAAAATTAACAGGTGCACCTGTGATGGCAACCGACTTAAGAGCCTCAGCTAGTCTTGTTGTTGCGGCATTGGCCGCAGAAGGCGATACGCTGGTTGATCGTATTTACCATATAGATCGCGGCTATGACCACATTGAAGAAAAGTTGTCGCAATTAGGCGCGACTATTCGCCGCGTTCCTAACTAAGGTCTAACTATGCTAACAATAGCTGTATCTAAAGGCCGAATTTATGAAGAAGCTCTGCCCTTGCTGGCTGAAGCAGGCATCGTACCGACTGATGATCCAAAAACCTGTCGCAAGCTTATTTTACAAACTACGCGCGCTGATGTGCAACTGGTTATCATACGCGCAACCGATGTACCTACTTTCGTAGAATATGGCGCGGCTGATTTGGGTATAGCCGGTAAAGACGTCTTGATAGAACACGGGGCAGAAAGCCTATATGAACCATTAGACTTAGGTATTGCTTGCTGTCGTCTTATGACGGCAACGCGAAAGAATGCGCCTCCCATCAGTGGGCGTGTTCGTGTCGCCACTAAGTTTGTCAAAATTACTGAACGATATTTTGCCAATCTAGGTATTCAGGCAGAAATCATTAAGCTATACGGATCAATGGAACTGGCCCCTTTAGTGGGTCTGGCAGATTGCATTGTTGACTTAGTTGATACCGGCAACACACTAAAAGCTAACGACATGGAGCCTAGAGATCTAATTATGAATATTAGCTCGCGGTTAGTCGTTAATAAAGCCGCCATGAAAATGAAAAACGCTGCAATTGTTGAATTATTGGCGCAATTTGAACGAACATTGGCACAACGTGATTAAAAAAGTTGCTATACCTTGTTGATTTAGACCCATTCATCAATGGCTTGTAACTCATTAATTACCCTTACTCGAACTTGTTTAGCCCTCATGAATATGCCAGATCTAAGCTTACAAAAACTAGATGCCAACTCCGCTGACTTTGATCAGCAATTAAAAGCCTTGTTAGCGTGGGATGAAACAAATGATTTAGATATTCAACATCGCGTATTAGACATTATTGCTGATGTACGACAAAACGGCGATCAAGCACTGATAACCTATACTAACCGTTTTGATCATCGCACTATAAGCGTGGCAAATGAACTCGAATTATCACAAGATACATTGAAATCAGCGTGGGAAAATATCCCCGTTGAACAAGGCCAGGCACTGCAAGCTGCTGCCGATCGTATTCGCGCCTATGCCGAACATCAAAAGCTCTCGTCATGGCAATACACTGAAGCTGATGGCACTATCTTAGGCCAAAGAGTAACACCTTTAGACAGCGTGGGGCTTTATGTTCCCGGTGGAAAAGCCGCTTATCCGTCATCGGTATTAATGAACGCTATTCCTGCCAAAGTGGCTGGCGTTGGTGAATTGATCATGGTCGTACCCGCCCCGCAAGGTGAAACCAATGAATTAGTGCTCGCAGCAGCCTATTTAGCAGGCGTAGATAGAATATTTACTATCGGTGGCGCCCAAGCTATTGCTGCATTAGCATATGGTACACAAACCATACCTGCCGTTGCTAAAATACTCGGCCCAGGCAATATTTATGTCGCTACCGCGAAAAAAATGGTCTATGGCGTCGTTGGCATTGATATGATTGCAGGTCCTTCGGAAATATTAATTATCTGTGATGGCAAAACCAACCCCGATTGGATAGCCATGGATATGTTTTCGCAAGCAGAACATGATGAAAATGCACAAGCCATTCTAATCAGTGACGATGACGACTTTCTAATCGCTGTACAACAGAGCATTGATACCTTACTACCAACTATGGAACGCGCAGAGATTATTAAGGCTTCATTATCCGCTCGAGGCGCTTTAATTAAAGTTAATGATCTAATACAGGCCGCAGAGGTGGCTAATCTCATTGCCCCCGAACATTTAGAACTTTCTGTTGAAGACCCTCAATTGTTAAGTAAAAGTATCCGTCATGCAGGCGCTATTTTTATGGGACGTTATACGGCTGAAGCGCTAGGTGATTATTGTGCAGGGCCTAATCATGTCTTGCCGACCTCTAGCACCGCGCGTTTTTCATCGCCACTGGGTGTTTATGACTTTCAAAAACGTTCTAGCATCATTAATTGTTCTGATAGCGGAGCCGATAACTTAGGTAAGATCGCCTCTATACTGGCAAGAGGTGAAAGCTTAACTGCTCATGCTCGTTCTGCAGAATACAGGATTAAACCTTGAGTATTGAATCTCGTTCGTTTGAAATTGCTGCTATTTTTCGTAAAGAAGTTTTAGCAATGTCTGCCTATAAGGTAGCCGATGCTTACGGTTTAATTAAACTCGATGCTATGGAAAACCCTTACAACTGGCCTGAAGACTTAAAAGTAGAGTGGTTAGCCACCTTAAAAGACTGTCCTTTAAACCGCTACCCAGATCCTACCGCGCAAGAACTGTCTGAAACCATCAAACGTATCTATCAAATAGATGATCAATTTGATGTCATGCTGGGCAATGGCTCTGATGAAATCATTCAGTTGTTATTAATGGCATTACCTAACACGGCTTGTGTGATGGCACCCGCTCCTGGTTTTGTTATGTACAAACAACTGAGCGATTGTTTAGGCTTAAATTATCTAAGCATTCCTCTGCGAGCGGACGATTTTGATTTAGATTTGCCGACCATGCTGGAAACCATTAAGGACTATCAGCCCTCAGTTATTTTTCTAGCTTACCCCAATAATCCTACTGGAAATTTATTCAGCCACTCAGCAATACTTGAAATCATAAGCGTCGCTAAGGGTCTTGTTGTAATTGATGAAGCTTATGCACCATTTGCTGATGCCAGCTTTATGGATTATTTAGCCGTACATGACAACTTACTGGTTATGCGCACCGTCTCTAAACTAGGATTGGCCGGTTTACGCTTAGGTTATGTTATAGGCCGACCTACGATTATTGAACAGCTCAATAAAATTCGTCTGCCCTATAATATAAACAGCCTTACCCAGCTTAGTGCTAACTTCGCTTTATGCAACCATGCTGTCTTTGACCAACAAACTCAGAAAATTTGCCAAGAAAGATCACGGGTATTTAATCAATTAAACACACTCGCTGGGATAACGGCCTATCCGAGTGCCGCTAATTTTATTTTATTTAAGACACCTTCTGAGCAAGCGCCCCGTATTTTCTTAGCGATTAAACAGCAAGGTGTTTTAATTAAAGATATGAGTCCTCAAGGTGGCTTATTAACAGATTGCTTGCGAGTAACCATTGGTAAACCAGAAGAAAATGAAGCATTTATTACAGCCTTAAAAAATTGTCTCTAAGTAAACTATTCTTTAATTTAAAAAACATTACCGTGTTTATTAGTTAATTTCTTAGTGTGATATAGCTAGATTCATCACATTTAAACAAACAATTCACTATAAGCACTTCAAATCCACTACTGTCTAATGGTATATTGACCAGACAATAAGAAAGCGCTGCAATGCCGCTATATAATCAGGAGAGTTTTATAATGAATAATAAAGGCGTCGATAAGTCTAA
>CAIVYW010000163.1 GCA_903910205.1 uncultured Methylococcaceae bacterium
AGAATTGGAGTTGATGTTGTGAAAACATTTCTTCTTGAACAGGGCTCAGAATCAGGTAGGATGGGCAAAGGCAACGCCGTGCCCATCAATATTAATCGCTGTGATGGGCACGCTACGCTTTGCCCATCCTACCCGCTTAGCCATTGAGGATATAAAAAATGATGACTTTAACCATTCCTGATGAAATAGAAGAACAATTAAAGAAAGCAGCTAAAATCAAGCAAGTAACTCCCACTGAGTTTGTTTTAGCGTTGCTACAAAATGCTATTAACAAGCCGTTAGTCGACAAAAACGAAGCAGACGACGAAGCATTATTGATCCATGAACAACTGATGGAGCAGTATACAGATGCTTTTCAGAAACTGGCGCAGTAATGACGCTGCTATTTTTTATTTCCAAACCCTTGGCATTAAAAATACACCAACAACAAATTGAACGTTTTGGTGGTTTAGCGGGCATTAGAGATAATAATTTGCTTGAATCTGCTTTAGGCGCACCCCAACAAACATGGAATTATACCCAAGATATTTATGAGAGTGCCGCTCAATATTGTTATTCGATTGCTCATAATCATCCCTTTTTAGACGGTAATAAACGCACGGCAGCGGCATGTATGCTGGTTTTTTTAAGTTCGTAAGTCGTAGGGCAATGGTATGGACCCCTCCCACCTATCGGCATCAATGTGCCAAACTGATATGATTAACTTATCAGCAAACAGCGGAGGGGTCCGACATGAATATTAAACGAATAGGCATAGATTTAGCAAAACAAGTATTTCAAGTACATGGTGTTGATGGTCAAGAAAAAGCGATATTACGTCGAAAGCTACCTAGAGCAAAAATGCTGACGTATTTTCAAAAATTGCCGCCTTGCCTAATTGGCATGGAAGCCTGCAGTAGCGCTCATTACTGGGGAAGAGAGTTACAAAAAATGGGGCATACCGTCAAGCTGATGGCTCCGCAATTTGTAAAGCCGTATGTTAAAAGCAATAAAAATGATGCCAACGATGCTGAAGCGATATGCGAAGCGGTGGCACGACCTACGATGCGTTTTGTTGCTATTAAAAGCATCGAACAGCAAGACATTCAGGCCGTTCATCGAATACGCAGTGAACTCGTGCAGCAGCGTACGGCCAAAGTCAATCAGATTAGAGGCTTGCTGGGTGAATATGGTCTTGTTGTTGGGCAGCGTATTGATGTACTTCGCAAAGCTTTACCGCTCATACTTGAATATGCTGAAAATGGCTTAACGATTGATTTTAGAACACTTCTTGAAGGCTTACAGCAAGACCTCATTACCTTAGATGAGCGTGTTGATGACATGGATAAGAACATAAAACTATTAGCCAGCAGCAACGAAGATGCCAAACGCTTACAACAAATTCCTGGCATAGGCCCAATAACAGCTACTGCTTTGATTAGCGCTATCGGCGATGGCAAGCAATTTAAACGAGGCAGAGACCTAGCGGCATGGTTAGGTCTCACGCCGAGGCAACATAGTAGCGGCGGCAAAGACCGCTTATTGGGTATCAGCAAACGCGGCGATGCTTATTTACGCACCTTGCTCATCCATGGTGCCCGAGCGGTATTAAAAGTTGCGGGCAACAAAGAGGATCCACGTAGTCGCTGGATACAAAATTTATGTGGCAGACGCAATAAGAATATTGCGGCTGTCGCCCTAGCTAACAAAAATGCGCGGATAGTTTGGGCGTTGTTAACTAAGAAAACCGATTTCCTGCCGGAGGGCAAACCTGCTTGAGTTAGAAGGCAAGCCTTCAAACTCAAGCAGGTTTAGAGAAAGGAATCGTCCAGCCACGATTGTGTAGCATAACTAACTGATGGAAAACAGGTCGAACCGGCGTTTGCAAAACCTTACGAAACCGCTGTGCCTTGAGCACGTTAGGGCGATTAGGAGCAAACGCGCGAATAGCCCATTATGGCCAGAGTATAAAAGCTCAATTAACAGGCCGAATATACGTGTGCAGTCGTACCCCAATCCAGAAGTGACGAAATGCTTGCAAAACGGGAGGTGTCCATATACGGATTCGCGACAGCAATCCGCCGCGTACACGCAAGATCGAAAACAATCGAAAAAAAACCTCACGAGGAAGCATCCAAGTGAGGGTTAGTTTATCGCTCCGTTTGTGGTGGATTGCTAGCGCGAATCCACCCTACGCGAATATTCCGTACAGATTAAACCGCCGTACGGCCGTTAGTTGCGGCAACACAGAGATCAAGTCCATCCCAATCTATTTTCATCTCAGAAAGGAATCGTCCAGCGCTTCCCAATGTACCTATTTGATTCGGCTTACACCGGACTCTGAGATGGGGATACTTCTCCCGATTTTTTGCATATTCAGCCAGTTCGCTCAGTGTCACAGGCACAAATTTATTATGAATTGGGTTGATAGGTTTTCCTGATGGTCTTGTACGCCTATCGATTGCAATAGAAAATTTCCCAGCGACATCACCTTTTTCACCTATATAAGGGTAGCCATCTTTACCATCGAATGAACCAGGGTGGCGTAAGCATATCAAGCAATTGTATTCGTTAACTGAAATCATATTTGTATCCGTATGGTTGAAAATTTAGTTCTTAGGGCGGTTTTGCGATAGAAAACCGCCAGTCCAATGCAACACCGTAGCATAGAAAGGGTGGATTACTAGCGCGAATCCATCTTACGGGTTATGTCAAAACAGCTTTTGGAAAGTTAAGTGTCACAAGTATAAATGATGTTTGACATGAGAATAATATCATTTATACTTTGTTATAAATGACGGTCTTCATAGGAAAAGTATCATGGCAAGAAAAAAATTAGATTTCACTCTCGAAGAAGTTCAACAGGAAGTTGTTGGTGTTTGTAATTATTTAAGTGAAGAACTTCTTGAGGTACTGGGCAAAAACTTCTATTTGGCCTGTCTTAATCAGCCTTTAGTTAATTATATCGACAATAACGAAAGGGGGTGCCGTGATTTAACTGTTGATGACATCAAAGAATGTCTAATTTCGCACGATATGGAATGCGCTCTTGATTACGCGAAGGGATACAGGTTTGGGGATATAAATGACCCAGAGAATTTTTTGGATGGGATGGGACTTTTCCTAAGCATATTCGAAAGGCACATTAATTATATTGAAGACTCAAAATATAAGTTTTTATATGACGTAACTAGTGCGCGATGGACGCTCGACAATGGTGATTCACTCAATTTAAAAGAGCTTGCATTATTGGCGGGAGTTGATGAGCGAACAGTAAGAAATGCAGCAAGTTCAAAAGATGCAATCAGTTTAAAGACACAAAAATCTGGTGGATCAACCATTGTTGATAATGATGAAGCAAAAAGGTGGCTGACAAATCGACCGGATTTCAAAGCTACTGAATATATTGAAGACACAACTTTGGATACCCCTAGGTACTTTGAAGATGCAACAGGATTTGGACGATACTTAATTCATCGAAGAGAGGAGCTTAGCTTAACTATTGATGAAATTGCTAGTGCTATTGACTCTAGTGCTCAGGTAATTTCTGATTTAGAAAATGGCATTGATCATCTTCATTTAAGTCAAGTTTGCAAGTTATCTAGTGTTTTGAATGAGAATAGATCGAGGTTCATGTCTGATTATATGCGGATTTTTCACCTTGAAGCATTAGCTGATTTAAAGGGGTATGACTATAAAAATACTGAGAGCTCCGAAAACTCAGAAAAACTTTCCGATTTCAAATTAATTATTTTCAAACAGCAATTGAGGCTAGAAGCACAGATGGCGATTCTGGAAGATCAAAAGAAGGTGAAGTAAATGTTAAGTACACATGCGCAATATCGTATAAAAGACAGAGGAATACCTCCAGTAATTATTGACTGGCTTGAGCAGTACGGTGCCATCGAAGCTCAGAACGGAGCTGAATTGATTTATTTTAATCATCGCAGTTTAAAGAAATTGGCTAGTTATACTGGAGGATGTAGTAATAAGTTCGATAAATTTAAAGATGTTTATTTGGTAAGAAGTAACAACGGTAAGATTGTTACCGTTGGATATCGAGACGAATCAATTAAACGTAAATAATCAGGAGTTTTGAGGTTTTAAATGGCATAGGGAGGCTTATTAACACCTAATAAGCCTAAATTTATTGAGTTAATGAAAAACAATAATTATCGTTAGATAAAAGGAGATCAAAATATGACCTGTCTTCCGCAACATGGGCGTGTTCAATGCATTGCATGCTTTGATACTACTCAAGTGATATTTGATAAAACACAACAAACAGAAGGCAATTGGCGGATAACAGCTAACCCACTTGCCTGGGGTAATTCAGAGGCTGAAATTGTTATTCTAGGCTTTTCAAAAGGCCCAACACAATCTGGAGCATTGGCGAACTCATCACATGATGAAATTGCTTACAAAGGGAGTCGTCTTAATGTTGGAAAAATTCTTGCACACATAGGGTTAATTGAGAAAATTGACGACAATACTCAATTAAAGAATGTAGTCGATAAGGCTATTGCAGATAAAAATGGGAGATTTCATTTTAGCTCATTCATACGGTGCACAGTAGAGCAATACGATATTAAAACAAAAAAATGGAAAGGCTCTGGTGGTGGTATGCTGGATAAATTTGTAGGTACAGACTTTGGGGAGAAAGTATCTAAACAATGCGCCACTCGATTTTTAGGTGATCTTCCAGCTAAAACTAAACTTGTTATTATGTTTGGTATGGGGTCAAATCAAAACTATGTTAGAGAATCCTACAAATTATTTCAGTTCGCCATACCAAGTAATTGGCGTTGGTTAAAAGAAGGGATTTCGTATACAAACGATAAATTAACAGTAGTTCATGTAGAGCCGACATTCCGCACCCCTGCTATCCGGAATCAGCATATAAGTGAACATACCGTTCACCAAGCAGGTTAAGCAAATGATGGTGGTGTTTATTGCAATTTAGTACAACTTCCTGCCAACTGTCTATTAATAACACATGGATGCCCGCGAAAAATTGAAATACCCATCGAGCGGTTGGCT
>CAIVYW010000164.1 GCA_903910205.1 uncultured Methylococcaceae bacterium
CAACTTACCTTTTCCTTCGTCACCCCATTGAGTGCCGATGATAATGACATTTTTTCCCATAATTATTCCAAGCTTAAGCTAAGGGTCTAACGACCCAGTTTTGATTATCGTTTTCTAAAATGGAAGTACACGCTAAGTCTGTGGCGCTTCCAGTTTGTCCAGGTAATTGTTGAACGACCGCACGTTGTTGCGCTCGTAAATCTCGTATTTTTTCAGTAAGAGCGCTATCTTCATTATAAGGAGCAAAAATAAGCTCACGTTGTGGCGAAGCAGAGGCTGGTTTACTGAGCGATGATAATAGTTTTAAATCGGCACTAAAGCCTGTCGCAGGTCTTGCACGGCCGAATATGGCACCAATATTATCATATCGACCACCGCGAGCAATTTCTCTACCCACCGAGGGAATGAATGCTGCAAAAACCACACCAGTATGATAATGATAGCCACGCAATTCCGCTAAGTCGAAACTAATCGGTAGCGATGGAAAATGGCGAGCGAGTTTGTCGGCAATGCCAACTAAGTCCGCTAATGCCGATTTAACGTCATCATTGGCCTTAGCAAATACCGATTGCGCTTTAGCAATCATATCTTTATTGCCATTAAGTTCAGGTAGTTTTAAAAACATGTTTTTAAGATCGTTATCGATGCTATAGCTATGCATTAATTCCGCAAGTTCAGGGCGAGCTTTGCGTTGCAAGACATCAAATAATTCACTTTCTTGCTGCCGTGTTAATCCGGCTTGTTTTGATAAGGCACGATAAATGCCCACATGACCTAAGTCTAGGTGTACGTTTTGTAAGCCTGTGATAGCCAGCATTTCTAGCATTAAACGAATAACTTCGATATCGCTTTCTATGCCAGCATGACCATAAAGTTCTGCGCCAATTTGCATGGGGCTGCGAGTCTTTTCTAAAGGATCACCACGAGTATGTAGAATAGTACCTACATAACATAAGCGTGTTGGCCATTCATGCTTGATATTGTGAGCGTCCATTCTGGCAACTTGGGGAGTCATGTCGGCTCTAATACCTAGCATTTTTCCGCTAATTTGATCGGTGAGCTTAAAGGTTTGTAAGTCTAGATCATGTCCAGAACCTGTTAGTAAGGAATCTAAAAAATCAATAAAGGGTGGGATGACTAGGTCATAACCCCAATAGCTAAATGATTCTAATAGTTTGCCGCGTAACTGTTCTAGATGTTTAGCTTCTGCCGGTAGAATTTCATCGATACCATCCGGTAAAAGCCAGGAATCTTTTTGTTGCATGTTTTGTATGTCCACTCAAACAAAACGCCCCGCGAGCGGAGCGTTTTAATAGTTTTAACGTAGGAGGGTAAAGAGACTACCCTACCTGCGGTTATTTTTGTTTCTTAAAATACTGAAAGAAATCAGAATCAGGATCTAGCAGCATAACGCTAGAACTTGAGAAGGTCTTCTTATAAGCATTTAAACTACGATAAAAAGTAAAGAAGCTGGTGTCTGCACCATAAGCTTTGGCATAGATCTCAGCGGAAATGGCATCACCTTCACCGCGTAGTATTTCAGCATCACGAAATGAATTAGCTAAGGTGACAACACGTTGTCTATCGGCATCAGCACGAATTCTTTCTGCGGCTTCTGCACCTTGCGAACGGAATTCTCTAGCGACTCGTTCGCGTTCAGCTTCCATTCTACGGAACACAGAACTGCTGACTTCTGGAGGTAAGTCGATACGCATCACTTGAACATCAACAATTTCCATGCCTAAAGCGGCAGCAATTTCTTTAGAATTGTTGGTTAATATTTCGCGTATGGCACTACGATCAGTCGATATCAGTTGTTTGATGTTACGTTTACTAAACTCACTACGGAAGGCATCTTTAATAATTTGATCTAAGCGTAAGTTTGCTTGATCTATATCGCCAGCCACCGTGGTATAAAAAGTGCTGACATTACCAATACGCCATTTAACAAAAGAATCAACGATTACATTTTTCTTTTCAGCGGTTAAAAAGCGCTCAGGCTTCGCATCCATAGTTTGTATGCGAGCATCAAACTTTTTAACATTGTTGATAAAAGGTAATTTGAAATGAATCCCTGGTTCATAATCGTTTTTGACGATTTCACCGAGTCTAAATTTAATCGCTTTTTCTGTTTGATTAACAGTAAATACCGACATCATAACCAGCACGAATAAGGCCGCTAGACCTAATAACGCTTTATTGATTGTCATTGACGTCCCCTCGCTTCACGTGCGCGTGTCACAGGATGTTCAGCGACCTGTTCTTGAATAGCGACAGGTTGAGGCTGAGCTTGGTCGCTGCTCCCCGTGGCTGAGACGGTGGCAGAGAGAGTCGTTGGTTGGCGCTGTGTTATCATTTTATCTAAGGGTAAATACATCATATTATTTCCGCCTTTAACGTCGACCATGACTGTATTGGTACCAGACAAAACGGCTTCCATAGATTCAATGTAAAGACGCTTGCGCGTTACATCAGGAGCCTTGTTATATTCAGTCAGTAGTTTGGTAAAGCGATTCGATTCACCTTCTGCCTGAGCGATCACTTGTTCTTTGTAACCTTCGGCTTCTTGGATTTTTCTTGCCGCTGCACCTCGAGCTTTAGGGACTACATCGTTTGAGTAGGCTTCTGCTTCGTTGATCAAGCGCTGCTGATCTTCGCGGGCTTTAATAGCATCTTCGAACGAGCTTTGTACTTGTTCAGGTGGTTGTGCATCTTGAAGATTCACACTGGTGACTTGTATGCCTGATTGATAGCTATCCATCACATCTTGGATTTCTTTTTTAATCAAGGTGACAATTTCACTACGGCCTTCAGTTAAGACAAAGTCCATTGCGCTGCTACCTACGACACCGCGTAGGGCACTTTCGGTCACTTGTTTTAGGGTGATGGCAGGATTTACCACATTAAAGATGAATTGTTTAGCATCTTTAACTTGGTATTGAACCGCTAGCCGAACATCCACATAGTTTTCATCTTTAGTAAGCATTAACGCTTCTTTAGGAACAGAGCCCGTGATTTGTTCACTGCCACCACTGCGATAACCGACTTCTATAAAACGTTGTTGTTTTACATTGACGATATCCACCCGTTCAATAGGGCTAGGTAAATGCCAATTTAAACCCGATTGAGTGGTGTTGATGTATTGACCAAAGCGTGTTTCTACACCATGGTTTCCTTCGTCAACAATATAAAAACCACTTAAGCCCCAAATGGCAAATACACCGCCTGCTAAAAAGCCTAAGCTTTTCATAGAGGCCCCAGAAGAAAAAGGGGTAGGCGAATCGTCATTATCTTGGTTGTTATTGTTGCCACCAAGAAGTTTAGTTAATTTTTCTTGTATAGAACGTAGAGCTTCATCTAAATCAGGAGGCCCTTTTTGGTCACCTCGACCACTCCAGGGGTCTTTCTTATCGTTGCCAGGCTCATTCCAGGACATGCTTATGCTCCGTTTGGATTACTA
>CAIVYW010000165.1 GCA_903910205.1 uncultured Methylococcaceae bacterium
CTTACTTGTCGTTGTTTTGTTAAAAAGTGTGGCATATGCCACACACAATAGGTTAAATAACCTAGTTTAATTAATTCAGACTTTCAGTGGCAGGCTAGAGGCCTTTAATATCAATGGATTCTTAAATTGGCACTCTTTGTGCTTTATATATTATCGAATGCCTAGGTATTTTTACCCAATGCTTAGGCTATTAATAATAATTAGACAGAGAGACTGTATGAATCAGATTAAACCACCTTTTCCGCTCAATCCACGCAGCGCTATGATTTGCCTGCTCATGTTGGCAGCACCACTAGCCATGGCTGATACAGAAACCACGTCTGCTTCTAGTGCAGATAAAGCAGAGACCAGCAAAAAAGTGGATAGCACTGCAAGTACTAAAGCTAAAGCCACTACCAGTACAGCTAAAGCCGATGCTGACTTAGTTTTACCTACCGTTAATGTAAGCGGTGAAGTCGATACCACTAAACCTAAAATTAGAACAGAACAGGATAAGTTTAAACTACCTAACACTACCGCCAGCGTGACGGCTAAAGATATGGATGCCAATGTCAACATGACGACAGTTGAAGATTCTGTTAAATATTTACCTAGCTTAATGGTACGTCAACGCTATATTGGTGATACTAATGAACCTTTAGCAACTCGGACTACAACTGTCAGCCAAAGTGCTAGAACCATGATTTATGCCGATGGCGTGTTGTTATCGACTTACCTTAATAACAATAACTCCAATACCGGCTCACCTCGCTGGAACACGGTATCACCTAGCGAACTTGAAAGAGCCGACTTCTTATATGGTCCGTTTTCAGCCGCCTATGCCGGTAACTCTATGGGAGGCGTACTTAATTTAACTACAAAAATGCCGACTAAATTTGAATTTGGTGCCGATACTCAAGGCAGCTTCTCAAATTATGATATTTATAACGATAAAGGCACGGCCTATAGCCAAAAATACTCTACTTTTGTCGGTAACAAATACAAAGATTTATCGTTCCGTTTTGATTACAGTCATTTACTCAGTGATGGGCAGCCCATTACTTTTAACACTGCAGTTGTAAAAAACTCCACTTCAAATGTAAATGGCGCCCTTATCACGGGAAACCCTGCCCAAGTACCTGTATCTGTTTATGGGGCAGGCGGTATAAATCGTACCGAACAGGATAATTTTAAATGGAAATTAGCCTATGATATTACGCCTACGATACGCGCCGCTTATACGTTGGGCTTATGGGATAATAGCGCAACTTCTGGCGTGCAAAGTTTTTTAACAAGCGCCAATGGCACTCCCGTAACTACCGGTACTCAAACTATAAATGGAAATGCTGTGAACCTTACAGGTTCTGCAACCCCAAGCAATCTATATGGTTCAACTGCTGCATTTGTGCCTTTAATTCAAGATCAAACAACTTGGTCACATGGCATGAGTGTTAAGTCCGATACGAAAGGTAAATTTGATTGGGAACTTAATGGTAGTCTAGTCGAGTTAGGTACCGATACCTCTCGCATAGCCACACAATCACCTGATGCTAATTCCGCATCGGCTGCAGGTCAAACTGGTCGCACCACTGTACTAACTGGCTCAAACTGGAATACCGCTGATGCTAAAGGTATTTGGCGGCCTGGCAACTTTTATGGCATCCATGAAGTAAGCTTTGGTTTTCATAACGACTCTTATCAAAATGCGGTGATTTCGTAAACGAAGAGGCGGCTCGCATCGATTTGGCAAAATGATCAATTGCAGGACGTGCTTTTGCAAAAGCCTCTTCATTGCTGCACGCAACATAAAACGTACGCAATAAAACGATAGTGGGTTTAACCCCAGCAATAGATTCA
>CAIVYW010000166.1 GCA_903910205.1 uncultured Methylococcaceae bacterium
AAAACCAAGAAACGTGTTCACTATCAAAGACTTACATAGTAACCGCTGCATCACCGCTACATCACCAGATGACTATGCCGGATGAAAACGACTATGACGACGGCTACACGGAGTCAGTCAGCAATAACGAAATGCCAGATTATGGCGACTTAGAGGGCAGCACAGAAAAGCCGAAGGATGATAAGGAACAGGAATCTATTATGGCAGGGGCTATTGCTGATGACTTAATGGATCAGGTTTGTTATGACGAGATCTGCGGTGATTGGTCTATTCAAAAGGGCGGCTTGTGGGGGATCGTTACCGAAAAGAAAGCACTTAAAATAATCATGGGGGAATTAAAGGCGCGGATGCCGAAAGGCTTTTCATTCTCAAAAGTTAGCAGCATAAAATCATTTTTACAGATTTTGCTATTGTGCGAAAAATGGGACGACCACAAGCACCTATTGCCTATGATTAACGGAGTGCTAGATACTCAAACCATGACCTTAAGCGACTACAGCTATAAGCACAGGTTTAACTGGCAGTTGCCATACGCCTATAACCCTAATGCAAAGCTTGAGGTTATTCGGTCGTGGTTGTGGGGCGCATCCGGCAAAGATTTAGAATCAATCAATATCATCCGTGCATTTTTTAGAATGGCTTTAATCTCAGGTGATGTGCAAAAGTTTCTTGAGTTGGTTGGTGCTGGCGGTACGGGTAAATCGACGCTAGTACGCTTGCTAGTGGCTTTCATTGGGGAAAAGAACTCAGTTACTACCGATTTAAAACAACTGGAAACAAATAAATTTGAGGCTGCGGCATTATACGGAAAGCACCTAGCCATAATAAATGATTCAAGTCGTTACTGTGGCGAGGTGTCGACGCTTAAAGCATTGACGGGTGGAGATCCGGTAAGGCTTGAGAAAAAGAATGTGCAGCAATCGGGCAGTTTTGTATTTGGCGGCGTCGTTGTTATTGCATCCAATGAGGCGATTCAAACAGCAGACTATACTAGTGGGCTAATTCGTCGCAGGATGCCCGTAAATTTCAATCGAATAGTAACAGACGAGGATAAGGCAAAGTGGGCTAGTTTGGGCGGTATCGAGGCCGCTATGCACAACGAATTACCCGCGCTTTTGAATTGGGTGCTGGCTATGACTCCGGCAGAAGTTAAGGCGGCTATTGGTGGGATCAACGGGCAAATGTCCACCTCAACACTCAATCACCTAGTAGAGACAAATAAAATAGCTGCGTGGCTTGATGACAATATAGTGATCGTGCCTAAGTCGGTAACTTATATCGGTGGCAGCACGAAAGGCAAGGACGACGACGAGAAGCGTTATGCAGTCCGTGAAAAACTCTACCCTAACTATGAGGCGTGGTGTAACGAGGGCGCGGTGCATCCGGTGGCGTTGCAAAGATTTACAGCTAGTGTTATTGATGTCTGCAATACGCTTAAGTTGGATGTGTCAGCCCTAGCCAAGAATAAGCACGGGCGATCTTTGTTAGGTCTGGCTATTCGTGAAGATAAGCACTTAAGTTACGCTACGCCAGTTACTAAAAAGCTATTAGGTGATGAAGATAACTATAAAGGTGATGAGTGGGTTACCCCGCAAAGCCGCGCCAGTGACGATGGTGACCCTGATGACCTAGTAAACTCAACTGTAATAAAAGAGAGTATAGAAATAGAAACACCGGAGTATTTTTAATGAATATTCTCAGTGAGATCAAGACCGCTGGACTATTACTTTCTATGGTTGGGGATCAGTTACAGGTCGCTAATTCATCTAAGTTGACGACAGCATTGCGGGCGCTGATTACTGGCAATAAGCCCGAAATCATCAAACAGTTAACGGCTGCACAGATACAGCATGATATTAGAGATCGTCTTGAGGATAAGCCTAGCGCCAGTACATGCTATTGCTTTCGAGTGACCGACAAGCCCAAATCCATACTAACCGTTAATTCACAGCATCCAACACTAGCAGCGGCAAAACAATCATTAATGCAAAAGTACGGCGCTAGGCTGATTGATTGTTACCCGATGCCAATAAACTATTAACCCAACTGCCCACGGTCAATAGGTCGTGGGCTATCTAATTCAGGAGGTCAATTAATGGCTAATAAATATCCCGTAGAGATTGACGGCGTAACAGGAGAGGTGGAAACCTTACCCCATGCCAAAGGTACGCGTTACCGTGCCAAGCTGGACAGTATCAGTGATGTTAAAAGGGAAATGGCGAAAGTATATAGGGAGGCTAGAAGCGGTTTAGTTGATGTGCAGGATGCGACTAAATTAACTTGATGCTTACAGGCCGTTGCTAAAGTGATCGAGGGCAGCGACTTAGAAAAACGAATTGAGATATTAGAGGGGAAAAAATGAGTATTAAAACAAGATT
>CAIVYW010000167.1 GCA_903910205.1 uncultured Methylococcaceae bacterium
AATCCACATGAATGTGTGATCTCTCATGGCTTAAGTTTGGGGGCTTTTCATGCCGCCAATATCACCTTTCGTTATCCGCATTTGTTTAAAAAGTTAGTCGCCTTTTCGGGACGTTATGACTTAACGTTGAATGTAGAGCATTTTAATGATCTGTTTGAGGGTTATTATAATGAAGATATTTATTTTCATACCCCCACCCATTTTATGCCGAATATGGATTGTTCCTGGCGTTTAAGCCATTTAAGAGCGATGGATATTACCTTGGTGATTGGCAAAGAAGATCCTTTCTTGCAGAATAATGAGCATTTAAGTGCCATCTTGTCGCAAAAAGATATTAAGCATCAAATGCCGGTTTGGGAGGGTAGGGCGCATAGCGGCTCTTATTGGCGACGCATGGTAGGACTTTATCTGTAGGGACTGGGAACGCTGAGCCCCAGCTCATGTAGGTGCGAATTGCATAGCCCCTACAGGGCATAGGATGTGCCGACGCTAGGAGGCGCATCATTCAAAAGTGATGCGCTGCACGTTGTTCAGCGCATCCTATAGCTCTTTATGTGGATATGCACTGGCTTCAGATAATGCCTTAATTAAAACCAGACCTGAATCCAGTGCGCTTTGATTGCTATCCATGAATAACGGAAAACTATCGGCAAGCCCCGTCTAAATTCTGATTAACCTCTTCAAGATCAAACTCTTCAGGATCAAATTTCCCACCGAACCATTCCATCATCTCTTCATAGTCAGGATTTTTGGGATCAGAAAGGGTATCAAGAAACTCTTCATAACCCCAAACTCCACCACAATCTTCTGGTGGACAGGCGCGTTTACCTTTAAGGCAAATAGGCAAGGCAATATTGGCATCAAAAGGAAGTATTTTTTCAAGCAGTATTTTGTGCTTCCAGCTATCCCCAAAATCGTATTCATAAACCAGAGAATATTTTTCCTTGGTTACTAATTGAGATAGTTTGTATTTTGTCTCGTCTTCCACGTCCATGTGCAAATTTTCATCACGCCTGCCATAAAAGTTTTTATTGGCAATAAATTGATGTAAATGACTATCTGTCCAGCCCATTGCCACCTGAATAACATCGTGTAAAGCGTCTAATTTTATATCGCTAGGCACCAAAACCCTTCGCCATATCGGCGGTTGTGAATTGATTAAGGTGATTTTGATTTGATAGGTCGAAGTTATGTGTTTCGTTGCCATTTTAGTATCCTCAAAGGTGTCTGTTGGTTAAAATTACAGTAATTAAAGCTTAACTTCAAGATTGGTAAATTAATTAATTGCTCTTTTTAAAAATACCTTTGCCTCAAGTTCCATAAGTTCACAGTGCATAGGATGTGCCGACGTTAGGAGGCGCATGATTCATGAGTGATGCGCTTCACGTTGTTCAGCGCATCCTTTAGCTCTCTAGGTTTTTATTAGCTACGCCGAGCTCTCTTTGTTATACACAAGTATTCTGTGTGTTTGGAGTAAAACAGCTTTAGCTGTTTTAAAATGCCAAGACATAGCGTCGTGTGCGACACTCATTGAGTTTGTAGACTAAACGATCTCGATCATGCTCGGTGGATGCGCTGGCGCTTATCCACCCTACAAAGCTTGTGTATAACGATGAGCCCCGAGCTGGGGCTCGGCGTTCCCGAAAGTCTTTAATCCAATAAGAAATTAACGTACTTTGGCGAATCATCCGTTAAGGCATCAGTGGTTTCATCTTTTAAATTAACACCTGAAAGTTTTAGCTTTTCGGCCTCAGTGATTAAAAACATTAACTTCTTAAGCGCTTGTTCATAACTGAGTCCATTGCTATGAATATTAGAAATACAATTGCGCTCGGCATCGGTACTTAGTTTAGCTCTAGCTTGATAAGTGAAATAAAGTCCCATGCTGTCAGGTGAACTTAAGCCCGGTCTTTCACCGATTAGTACGATACACAATCTAGCAGCATAATGTTCGGCAATAGCATCACCTATGGCGACTCGTCCGTGTTTTACCAAACACACAGGCGCTAAGCGGTAGTCGTGCAATTGGGGTAGTAATAGCCTTAAAAAGGGCAGGGCATGATGTTGTATGGCTTTAGACGATAAGCCATCGGCTACAACGATAACAGCATCAGTCGATATTGGTTCGGTCTGTTGTAAACACGCTAAAGTAGCGTCGCTTAATATGCGTCCCAGATCAGGGCGCTGTAAATACAGTTGCTGATTTTCTGCCTGCGTATTTAATGTCAATGATTCAAGTCCCATTAAACTTAAGTTTAGCTGTAGTTCTGAAAAATCAATAGGGATATTCACCGCATCACGCGCCAAGGCATGGGCTAATTGAAAATCTAAGCTGGCACGAGTAGGTAAGCTGATACCTGCACGTCCTAAGGCAATACGTGCCGGGGTGAATTGTTTAAGATTATCCCAGGAGTTGCTGATAACCGTAGCATCATTAGATTCACTCATGAGCTTATCGTCCCAGTTTTTGTAAAGAGGCTTTAAATAAGGCCGGCACTTCAGCTTTTTGCAATAACTGATTGTCGGCATTAAAAATGCCTAGCTCTTGTAGCCAGCGTTCAAATTCAGGTGCAGGGCGCAATCCCAAGACTTGACGTACATAAAGCGCATCATGAAACGAGGTGGATTGATAGTTAAGCATCACATCATCTGAGCCGGGTATGCCCATAATAAAGCTATTGCCAGCAACGGCCAATTGGGTGAGCAAACCATCCATATCATCTTGATCGGCTTGGGCATGATTGGTGTAACAGACATCACAGCCCATCGGCAAGCCCAGTAATTTGCCACAGAAATGATCTTCCAAGCCGGCGCGGATAATCTGTTTACCATCGTATAGATATTCTGGGCCAATAAAACCGACCACGGTATTGACCAGTAGCGGTTTAAATTTGCGAGCCACCGCATAAGCTCTGACTTCACACGTTTGTTGATCCAGTCCTTCATGAGCATTGGCCGAGAGCGCACTGCCTTGTCCGGTTTCAAAATACATGCAGTTATTACCTAGCGTGCCACGCCCTAGTTCTAAGGCCGCAAGTCTTGCCTCATTTAATAAATTTAAATTGATGCCAAAGCTATCATTAGCTTTTTGAGTGCCGGCAATAGATTGAAAAACTAAATCAACCGGTGCACCCTGAGCAATGGCTTTCAATGTGGTTGTAACATGCGCGAGCACACAAGATTGGGTGGGTATTTGATAGCGCTCAATCACCTCATTAAGCATGTGCAACAGCCGCAAGGTTGCCTCAAGATTGTCAGAGGCTGGGTTAATGCCAATCACCGCATCGCCGCAACCATAGAGCAGTCCATCTAGTAAACTAGCGGCAACACCGGCAGGGTTGTCGGTAGGATGATTGGGTTGCAAGCGGGTAGATAAACGATTTTCTAAGCCAATAGTGTTCCTGAATTGAGTTGTTACACGGCATTTTTTAGCTACCAAGATTAAATCTTGGCTACGCATGATTTTAGAGACAGCGGCGACCATTTCTGGTGTCAAACCTTGAGCGATACTTGTTAATACCTCTGTTGTAGCTTGCTCGGATAGCAGCCAGTTACGAAAATCTCCAACCGTTAGATGGCTGATGGCTGCAAATGCGATGCTATCATGTTCATCCATAATTAAACGTGTGATTTCATCGTGTTCATAAGGCACTAGCGCTTCATTAAGAAATTGTTTTAGCGGTACCTCAGCCAATGCCCATTGTGCAGCCACTCGTTCAAGATGATTGGCAGCAGCTACGCCAGCAAGATAATCACCAGAACGTGACGGTGTTGCCTTAGCCATCAAGTTGCGCAAAGTTTTAAAATCATAGGACAAATGTGCGACGTGTGTCTTATACATGAGGGGCTTCTTTAAACATATTCAGGATAGTCAAGATAACATTTTTTGTAACCGTTCACCTATCCTTTTAAAATTTTTTCACACAAAAATCATAAAATGATAGACAATGTCACACATGATATTTGATTTCGCTACTTCAGCCCCTAAACCTCATGACCTTGAAAGCGCACATCAGCTCATTGCC
>CAIVYW010000168.1 GCA_903910205.1 uncultured Methylococcaceae bacterium
ACTGTACCAGTTGCCATGTAATTGTCTCAATAAATGAATGAAAATATTTTTATTGCAAATCATATCCGGGCACAAAAGCGGGAAAAACGGATGGAATTTCTAAATAAAGTGCTGATTAATTGCAAAACTTATTAGAGTAATACTAAACTAAAAATCTAGCAGTACTGACTAACGCACTTATTATAGGGGTTAAAGCTTAGTATAGCCATCTAAACTTTAACAGCGAGGTCTTGTTGATCATTTACTTCCAAATACTAATGATGTTGGTGTAGTCATCTGTCCAAGGTTTCATATCAAAATATAAGGGCATTTTTTGCCAGTGACCAAGGCGACTGCTCGCTAATGGCGCAAGGGTTTCTGGCTTTTTAGCGATCACCACCCAATCGGTTGCTACAATCAACTCTGAGGCTTGTAGTGGTTTAAATTCTTGTATGAGTGCGGCTAAATGCAGATGCTCGGCATGAATAGATAATACTTTTTTTAGTAATAAATGACGATTGGTAATATGAAAAGCGAGCAGACCATCGGGCTTTAATTTGTCGAAATATAGTTTTAGGGCTTCTTCTGTTAATAAATGAGTAGGTACAGAATCAGAACTAAAAGCATCCATGACTAATAAATCGAAATGCTGGTCAGGTTCTTTTTCCAATGATAAACGCGCATCACCAATACGCAGAGTGCTATGCTGACTGCAACGTTGTAAATAATGAAAATAATCAGGGTTGCTGGCGATATCGACGACTAAAGGATCAATCTCATACAGCGTCCAGTTTTGTTGTTCTTTGGCATAGCAGGTTAAAGCCCCCGCCCCTAAGCCAACGATACCTATATTCCAGTGTTGATCAATAGTATCAAAGCTTTTAAATAACTGCCCCATAGGGCCTGGGCGACTGTAATAGGTGTAAGGGATAGTGGCTAGTTCTTCAGCTAGACGTTCTGCGCCATGTTTAGTCGTGCCATGAAAAAGTTCGTGATAAGTTTCCGGTTGCTGTTGTTCGTTTGTGAGCACACTTTCACGCACCGCTAACACACCAAAAAAGCTACGTTCTTGATAAAGGGTGTGCGACGATAAGCCATGCAATCCTAGAGCAAGAAAAATAATCGCCCCTGTTAAAAAAGCAAAGGCGACAGGCTTAGCTCTTAGTAAATAAGAACATAAGGTTAAGACAATTAAGCTAATGACTATGACGTCAAAATATTGTAATAAATTAGCATAGCTTGCATGTATCAGTAGGCCGGCTATTATCAGCAACAAAGGTGTTATTATTTGTAGCAGCACACTTTTATTCACTGTTAGTACAACGCCGGGACGCAATAAGAGCGCGGCAACAATCATCAGTGGATATTCATAAATGCCATTGAAGACAAAGGGCGCGACAAAAGTATTAAACATACCGCCCAACATGCCGGCAAAAGACATGATTAAATAAAAGCTGGTCAAATGCTGAGTAGAAGGTCTGTTCTTAGCTAATTCACCATGACAGACCATGATTGCAAAGAAAAAAGCCAATAGATGCAAAATCAGATAGGCCCAATAAGGTAAATCGGCCGGATTAATGAAGGCATAGGCGATAAAGGGTATTAATACTAGCGGCTGACCTTTAACCATCAGGGGATGAATCGCATCGTTCCATTTAGAAAACACGATAACAAAGGATAATAAATACAAGGTTAAGGGAATAATCCACAATAACGGTACTGAGGCAATATCGGTGCTAATGAAGTTAGTTAGACCCAGTAATAGACTTGATGGAACAAAAGCTAAGGCCATCCAATGATATTTGCGACGCTGACTTAGGGTACTTGTTTCTGGAATAGTCGTTTCGATAATGGCGGTGGCCGGTCTACTTTTCCATAGCAGCATTGCACAAAAGGCGATTAATGCACAGAGTATTAAATAACCAAAGCTCCAACTGGTTTGTTGTTGTGCTAAGCCGATGGCAGGTTCTAATAAAAAAGGATAACTGAGTAAAGCTAACAAGCTACCCGCGTTGCTAGCGGCATAGAGATAATAAGGATCGTGACTGGTATGGTGGCCAATATTGGCAAACCATTTTTGAATCAGTGGTGAGGTGCTAGAAATAACAAAAAAAGGTAAGCCTATCGCTAGAAATAAAGTCCAACATAACCAAAAGGTAGGGTTACTATCGGTGGGGGGTGCTATATTTTCAGGTAAGGCAACCGGCAGAGCCAACAAACTGATGAGTATAATGACGGCATGAATCTGAACTTGGCGGCGTTGATTGACGCGCGTAGACAGCAGATGCGCATAAAGATAACCTAGAAATAATAGGCTTTGATAAAACACCATACAGGTATTCCATACTGCTGGTGAACCGCCTAATAGCGGTAATAGTAATTTACCAAATAAGGGCTGCAAAACAAACATCAGTGAGGCACTGACAAATAATGTTCCTGCAAATAAGATAATTAGAGATAAGCGACGGTCGGAATTGTCTACTGAAGGCTGGTTCATTATTTTTATTATAGACCTTTAGGCCGGTTATTTTTAAGGCGCTAATAATAAAGCATTTACTCTCATTGGGCACTAGTCTGTAAGATTTATAGCGTATTGTTGCCGCTATAAATCTATTGTTTGAGGATCAATAAGCGCATGAATGGGTATAATCGATATTTTATCTATTTGTAAAACAGATATAATCATCTAAATATATCATTATATTAACATCGACGAATGAGTTAGCCTCTATCCCAAAAGTGTAGCAGGCCTTATCTCTGAATCATTTAACCACCTACACGCTCTAAATTTAACCAACTACAAGGAAACAGCATGTTTAAAATATTAACGTACAACAATATATCACGAGCGGGACTTGATAGATTTCCTGATGAGCAGTATCAAGTTGGCGCACAAATTGATAGCCCTGATGCCGTGATGTTACGTTCTTTTAACTTACATGAACAAACTATTCCTGCCTCTTTAAAGGCGGTAGGTCGTGCCGGTGCAGGGGTTAATAATATTCCTGTTGCTGAATACACTCAGCGTGGTATTCCGGTATTTAATGCGCCAGGTGCCAATTCAAATGCAGTGGCTGAGTTAGCTATTGCGGGTATGCTGTTAGCTGCCAGAAATATTGTACCTGCATTAAATTTCGTTAGAGATCTTAAAGGTAGCGACGATAGCCTTAATGAACAAATTGAGAATGAAAAGAAACATTTCGCTGGTTTTGAGCTTTCTGGTAAGACCTTAGGGGTTTTGGGTTTAGGTGCGATCGGCGTTAAAGTCGCTAATTCATCGGCTGCTTTAGGCATGAATATTATCGGCTTTGATCCTTTTATGTCGCTAGAAAATGCTTGGAAATTAACCTCATCAGCAGAACAAGCTATTAGCATTGATGATCTGACCTCACGCTCAGATTTGATCAGTCTTCATATTCCGCTTAATGATAAAACTAAAAATTTGTTTAGCGAAGCACACATTCAACGCATTAAGAAAGGTGCTATTTTACTTAACTTCTCGCGTGCCGGTGTCGTTGACGAAACTGCCGTATTAGCAGCCTTAGACAGTGGTGCGTTATTGGCTTATGTTTGTGATTTTCCAACAGGTGCCTTAATTAATCATCCACGCGCTATTGCTTTACCTCATTTAGGGGCCTCGACTGAAGAAGCAGAAGATAATTGCGCAGCTATGGTTGCAGACCAACTGCGTGAGTTCTTAGAGCACGGCACGATTCGTAATTCGGTTAATTTCCCAGAAGTTGTAGTCACGCCCAGTGGCGATGGTTTTCGCTTGAGTATTGCTAATGAAAACAAACCGGGCGTAGTCGGTCATATTTCTTCTATTTTAGGTGAGGCAGGTCTTAATATTCTTGATTTGCTTAACAAATCAAGAGGTGATTATGCTTATACTTTAGTGGATATTCATGCCGCTGCATCTGAAGAAGTCGTAGAACAGTTACGCGCTATTGATGGCGTATTATCAGTCCGCGTTATTTAAATATCAGCGATTAAAAGTGGTAGCTTGGCTTGAACAGCATTAGTCCAAGCTACCTTCATTTTCCGAGTTTGTGAGCGCTCAACGTGGGGCGTCGCGATTAAAAGATAGGAGACGGCAATGTCACATTGGTATCAAGATAATTCCCACAGCATAGGCAATACCCCTTTGGTGCGACTTAACCGCATTACAGGCGGTAGTTCTGCGACTATATTGGCAAAAATTGAAGGTCGCAATCCGGCTTATTCTGTTAAATGCCGTATTGGTGCCGCGATGATTTGGGATGCCGAGCAACGTGGCTTGCTAGGTTCTGGCAAAGAATTGGTAGAGCCTACCAGTGGCAATACCGGTATTGCCTTGGCTTTTGTTGCGGCGGCTAGAGGCTTGCCTCTAACGTTAACCATGCCTGAAACCATGAGTTTAGAACGTCGTAAATTGCTGATTGCTTATGGTGCTAAGTTAGTGTTGACCGAAGGTGCTAAAGGCATGAGTGGTGCTATCGCTAAAGCCGAAGAAATTGCCGCCTCCGATCCTGATCGCTATGTGTTGCTACAACAGTTTAAAAATCCAGCTAATCCCATGATTCATGAACGCACCACAGGGCCAGAAATCTGGAATGATACTGATGGTGCTATTGATATTTTAATTTCAGGAGTAGGCACGGGCGGCACCATTACCGGTGTTACGCGCTATATTAAACAAACTCAAGGTAAGGCTATTATTTCTATTGCGGTAGAACCTAGTGCTAGCCCTGTTTTAACACAGACGCGCGTGGGTGCAGCGCTTAAGCCTGGGCCGCATAAAATACAAGGTATAGGTGCAGGTTTTGTGCCTGAGGTACTTGATTTGGGACTGATTGATGATATTGAACAAGTCAGTAACGAAGAGGCCATTGAATTTGCAAGGCGCTTGGCCAGAGAAGAAGGTATTTTGTCAGGCATTTCTTGCGGTGCAGCGGTTGCTGTTGCAGTACGCGTGGCTAAACGTCCAGAACATGCTGGCAAAACTATTGTGGTGATCTTGCCCGATTCAGGTGAGCGTTATTTAAGTTCGCCTTTGTTTGAAGGCTTGTTTGATGCCGGTGGCTTAGCGACATGAATGATACTGCACGACTAGGTAGCCCCTATAATTGGGGTATTGATGCGTTGGTAGCTCAGCTTCGAGATTTGCGTATGCAATCATTAGAAACGCGCAATCTCCTAGATAAGCCACCTAAATTGCCTTCACGTAAAGAGCTACATAAAATCTTGGATGGCTTAGGGGCGGTGTTATTTCCTAACCGCTTGGGTAGACCTGATTTGAATGATGAAGGTATCGATTATTTTGTAGGCCATACCTTAGAAACTTTATTACGTGAGTTATACACTCAAATCCGACGAGAATTACAATTCATATCAGGGCATCAAGGTATTGATAATGTCGCGCATCAACAGGCGATTGATATTGCCAGAGAGTTTGCCGCACAACTGCCTAAGGTCAGGCGGTTGTTGGACTCTGATATACAGGCGGCTTTTGAAGGTGATCCTGCAGCCCGTAGTCCTGATGAAGTTTTGGTCTGTTATCCGGGTATTACCGCCATCATACATCATCGATTGGCGCATATTCTTTATCAGTTAGGTGCGCCTTTAGTTGCTCGTATGATTTCAGAATTGGCGCATTCAGCAACAGGCATTGACATACATCCCGGTGCGCAAATTGCCGAGAGTTTCTTTATTGATCATGGTACGGGGGTGGTTATCGGTGAAACCGCCATTATAGGTCGTTATGTTCGCGTTTATCAGGCGGTTACCTTAGGTGCGAAACGTTTTCAAAAAGATGATAATGGTTTCTTAGTTAAAGGTAATGTTAGGCATCCGATTGTTGAAGATAATGTTGTCATTTATGCCGGAGCTACCATACTCGGACGTATTACCATCGGTCAAGGCTCAACCATAGGCGGTAATGTTTGGTTGACGCACAGTGTGCCGCCGGGTAGCAATATTAGCCAAGCCAGTGCTCGTAGTGAATTATTTCAAGGTGGTGCGGGCATTTGATTTGCTTGGCAAGAATGTTGGGTTAATGATAAAGCCATTAATGCAAGCTACGCGATTCATATTAGTGGCTACCAACTTAAGATGGGACAGTTTCAGCCCAAACGAAAGGTTCAGGGCGAAAGATTAAGTCTAGGAGGCTAGCAACTAAAGGCGTGACAGATACTAGGCTTAACCCTTAACCCTTAACCCTTAACCCTTAACCCTTAACCCTTTGCCCTTTGCCCTTCGCTCTTTGCCGGCGCTTAGGAGAGCCCTATAAAAATGAACGATTAAGCTAAATTGTCCCATCTTAAGTTGGTAGCCTCTTAATTTAACTGCGCATGAATAACTAAGGTGGTCAGTTCAGCCAAGCTTGTGGCTTGGGTTTTCTCTTTAATATGAATACGATGTGCTTCTACGGTACGTGTACTAATATTCAGTTGATTCGCGATGTCCTTGTTGGCGTGACCTTGAGTCATCAGTAGTAATATTTCACGTTCTCTATCGGTCAGTTGCTGTACTAGCAAGCTGGCTTTTCGCTTGTAAATAAAATCTTGTCGATTCGCTTCGCTTTTCCCTAATGCTTCAGAAATACATTCTTTTAATTGATCATAATCAAAAGGTTTCTCTAAAAAATGTATCGCGCCGGCTCTAAAAGCTCTGGCTGATTCTGGGATGCCAGAATGACCGCTGATAAAAATAATGGGCATTGATATGCCGTGTTGCAACATGACTGTTTGTAAATCGAGTCCGCTCATGCTCGGCATCATAACATCTAAAATTAAACACTCTGATTCAGAGGGCCGGTAATTTTTTAAAAACGTCTCTGCTGAACTAAAACATTTAACATTTAAGCCTAACGTGTCCAGTAATATCGATATGGAATCCAGCAAGTCAACGTCATCGTCGACCACATAAACGGTCGCGGCTGCCATCTCTTTCATAGCTGCTCTCCATTAATAGGCAGATTAAAATAAAAGGTAGTGCCGAAGCTTAGTTTGCTATTAAAGTTAATAGTGCCGCCATGTGCTTCAATGATCGAGCGACTAATGGAGAGTCCCATGCCCATGCCACTGGCTTTGCTGGTATAAAAAGGCATGAGTATTTTTTCTTTTTGCAAATCAGTCAGACCAGGGCCATTATCTTTTATGCGAACTTCTAGGCCGTTATTTAATTGAGTTTGTATCGATATAGTTTTATCGCTCTCACTGAGCTGTTCTTTTAAGGCATCCATAGTGTTTTTAATTAGATTTAACAGGACTTGCTCAATTTGCACACTATCAATCGCTATGTTAGGAATATTGGGATTGAGTGTAAGTATCACATTAATATTGTGCTGATAGCATTCGTAAGCATAGAAGTTAGAGGCATTTTCAATCAAGGCGTTAATAGAGGTCATGCTGCGTGAGGTGGTACGTTGGCTAGCCAAATCTTTCATGCGGTGAATAATTTTGCCCGCTTTTTGGGCTTGTTCATAGGTTTTAGTTAAAACCTCGCTGAGTTTAGTTAAATTCGGCTGCTCCGCCTTAATCAGTTGTATGCAGGCTTGGCTATAATTGCAGATTGCGGTCAACGGTTGGTTTACTTGGTGAGCAATACCTGAGCCCATAGAGCCAATTAGACTTAAACGTGTCATATGAGCTATTTCGGCCAAATGTTCTTTCTCATGCTGTTCTTGTCGCAAGCGTAAGCTATTATCACGTATCACGACGGCAAAATGATTGATCTGGTTAAGCGTAAAGATCACTAAAGACAGTGATAAGGGCACGATAGTACCATTGCTATGACGCCCCTCTACTCTATAGCTGGGCGAGTTAGGGTCTTGGTTATCTTGTAGTAACAAAGAGACGCTAGATTCAGTAAATAATGGCGACATTAACAGCTGGTTAAAGGCTATTCCTAAAAGTTCTGCTTCGTCATAGCCTAGCAGTAAACAGGCCGCCGTATTGGTTGATTCTATGGCGCCTAATAGGTTAAGCATAACAATACCTTCGCTAGAGGCATTAAAAATATGGGTGCTGGTATTTTTTAGCTCGGAACTCGTTTGATAAGATTGCTGTAGCTCTGCGGTGGTTGCCCTTAATAGTTGCCGATGAATCATTAAATCTGTTTGTTGCACCTTTATTCTATCCGCTTGTTTGTTATTGAGACAAGCTAAGGTATCCTCTAGGACTTTATAAGAGGTCACATTCTTAAGGGCTAAATAAATAGTTGGCTCGTCGTTTTCCCTGTTATCGATAACGCCCGTTAATTCTAGGTATGTCATCGCTCTATTATGAGGACACTCGTTAGGAGAGCATTGATAAAAGTCGAGGCCATGACAGTGAGGTTCATGGCTGGGGCTGGCGTGATTAGGAACAGTGATTCGGGTAATTAGATGAGCGCTGGACTGTTCTTTTTGTAGACTACGAAAAAAAAGATAATAAGCATCTTGATCATCAATATGAATGAACTTTTCAAATCGCTGGCTTAATAAGCTTGTTAGAGGCTGATTAAGTAGAGCAGTCGCCTCTTTGTTGGCTTGCTGGATAAGTCCATGCTGCGACAAGGTTAGATAAGCGATAGGTGCTAAGTTATAAATGCGCTCAAAGTCATTTTGAGATTTTCTAAGACTCTGTTGGGTGTTGATGAGCTCTTCATTTTGCATAATGAGCTCAATTTGATGCACTTGTAGCTCATAAATCAGCGCCTGATTTTCATCTGTGGTCATCTTAGCAATATCATGGCTGGATTTATCTATGAGTGCTTCCCGATGCTGCGCTTTTTCACGTTCCATCTTGTGACGTAAGTCATCAGTCTCTGAAAACGGATTCATTAGCCTAGCCCCTTTATTATGACTAACGAGAAGGGTAGGGTGAGCAAAATAATTTTCATGAGCTAGGCCTTTCATTAATGCTTAATAAAATATGAGACGAGATATTTGAGCTGAGTTTTAATATACAGCCCGTCAGTAATAAGGACTTAATGCCGATCTGTGGCAGCAGCACATCGAGTTGGAAATCAGTAAAAGCTTGGTTATGGCTTATGGTATGGTTGAGTAAATCATGCAAAGCTGCGGTATTAAAAGCGCCATTATGAATATTAAATAAAGACTGTCCTATGAAATCATCATGGTTAAACCCATAGTTTTTAAGATAGGCTGGATTAACCAAGCTGATATGCAGCGTATAATCTAGCACTAACATGGGCTGAGGCACAGTATTAACGATGGCGGTCATTAAATAAGCTTCCTGCGCGTACAATTCAGCGACTTTAAGCTTATTAATATTAATAAAGTTAATGGCTAAACCATCAATGATATTTTCAGTGGTTCGATAAGGTAAAATACGCACTAAATACCAATCGTTGGCTAGGGTTTGGACTTCTGCCTCTTTAATGATCAGCGTTTCTAAAACCTGCTGAGCATCCTCTAATAAATTGTCATAGCGCAGGTTAGAAGCCAAATCTGCAAGCGGTCTACCGGTATCTGATTCTATGAGTTTAAAGATGTTTTTTGCTTGCCGAGTATAGCGTTTGATATGTAAATCACAATCCAGAAAAATGCTGGCAATGTCTGTACCATTGAGCAAATTTTGCATGTCATCATTAGCTTCGGACAGCGATTCAATTTTCTTTTGTAGCTCGGTGTTGATGGTCGATAACTCTTCATTAAGAGACTGCATTTCCTCTTTAGTGGTTTCTAGTTCCTCATTGGTACTTTGTAGCTCTTCATTAGAAGACTGTAGTTCTTCATTACTGATTTCTAAATCGGCAATAGCGGCATTAAGGGATTCTTTGGTAAAGTAGAGTTCATGTTCAAGATTATCTTTTTCGCTAGGACTGCTAGGCGTTAGTAACAGGTTGGTGTTCTGCTCTGGCGCTTGGAGAATTCTAGGGTAAATAGAAACTACGAATAAGTTTTTGAGGGCTTCAGGGCTGTTAATTCTTTCGATACATAAATCTATGGATTCTATGTGCCCATCATTATTGATGTTTATATTTTTATGGGTAAAGACATTGTCAGGGCTTTTTTCCGCCAAGCGTAAGGTAGAGGCTAGCGGAAAACGCAAGCCTTCTCTGGCCATCTCGATAATATTCCAGTTAGGTAGTCCGGTGGGTGGCTGTATATAAGCCCCCGATTTACCATGAATATAAAAAATTTTACCTTTTATGTTAATGATAAAGCTAATCGGTACATATTTATCTAATAAAAAATGTTCTACTTGAATCGTCGTGCTTTCCGTTCTGTGTTGGGGTGTTAGATCATTAAAGGATTGCTCAAACCGTCTGCTGTATAAGGGCTTACGTATGCTTAAGGGAGTCAGTGCCGGTTTAAGCTCGGTGATACGTTGATAGAACTTCCATTTAGGGTGTAAGCAGGTAAATAACGGATTAAAAGAGCCTATGCTTTCTGCGCTGCCTAAAAACAAAATCCCATTAGGATTAAGGGCGTAATGGAATATAGGTATAATTTGCTTTTGTAATTCTGCATCTAAATAAATTAATAAATTTCTACAGCTAATTAAATCCATGCGGGTAAAAGGCGGATCTGAAATTAAATTGTGCTGGGCAAAGATCACCGTTTCACGTATCGCTTTGTTAATGCGATATTCATTGTTTTCTAAATTAAAGTAGCGTTCCAAGCGTTCGGCAGAGAGCTCGCTTGCAATCGACAAGGGATAAATGCCTGTCCTTGCTTTACTAATGCAGGAGGCATCCAAATCGGTAGCAAAGAGCTGTAAGCGTAAGGACTTACCAATTTTGGCACTATATTCATGAAATAAGATGGCCAGCGAGTAGGCTTCTTCACCGGTAGAGCAGGCGGTTACCCAAATTCTAAGCCTATAATCATTAGGTTTGTTGGCAAATAGTAGCGGTAATGCTACTGTTGCTAAGCTATCAAAGGCTTCGTTATCTCTAAAAAAACTAGTGACATTAATTAATAATTCTTGCAGTAATTGTTCTTGTTCTATGTGATTATCGGTTAAAAATTGTATATAGAGCTGTACATTGTTCAGTTGATGGATAGACATGCGTCTAGCAATACGACGTTGCAAGGTGCTGATCTTATATTTTGAAAAATCATGTCCTAACTGCTCATGTAATAAATCTAAAATCTTATAGAGTGATTCGTTATCAATACTCTGTTCGGTTTTATTTCTTACAGAATTATCTGCGCGAGTTTGATAGCAGGCTATAAGTTGAGTCGCAATGTCTTCGGCGGGCAATACAAAATCAATGTCGCCTGAAGCTATAGCGCTATTAGGCATGCCGTCGTAGCCCGCTGAGCTGGGGTCTTGAGCAAAAGTAATGCCGGCAACGTCTTTAATGGCTTTAATACCTAGCGTACCATCTGTACCTGTACCGGACAAAATAATACCAATACTGTTAGCTTGACAGTCGTGTGCTAGCGATTGTAAAAACGTATCGATGGGATGGTATGCGCCAGTATGTTTAGTATTATTAATGAGTTGTAGTTGATAATTGTTTACAGCCAGTTCTTTGCCTTCTGGGCAAATAAAAATCTGATTGGCTTTTAAAACCATACCATTTTCGGCAATATGTATCGGAAGTAGCGTATGTTTTTGTAATAACTCCGGCAATAAACTGGGTCGATCAGGACTTAGATGCGTGACAATAATAAAAGCAAAGCCAGAATCTAGCGGTAAATAGGTAAAGAAGGTGGTGAGTGCCTCTAGTCCGCCTGCGGAAGCACCAATGCCTACTACAGTAAGCGCTGGGACTAGAAGATTTGCGTCTTCTGGTGTTATTTGATCAGGCAATGATTTCACTAAAGGCTGTCCTATAAAAAAGTTAGTGCGTAAGTTAAGTCGTCTGTTTCGTAAGTCTCAGCGAAAAGTTGAGTCAGGTAGATCGGCTTAGCGATTTGTATCATTAAAATTCATAGGTGCTAACTGTAGCCTAAAAAACTATCAGTTGTCACGCACTTAAGTAGTTATACGAATAGCGCCCTGTTTTATTAACAGTTAAAGTAACTGCTCATTAAAGATAACTTCCCTGATATAGACCTAATTATACATATCATCTATTGATATCTTTACTAATATAAACTTATTTATCGTGTTAGAGAGAGCCACTATGAAAGCAACCTTAATTGTTATCGCAGATCAAAGTCGGGCGCGTATTTTTAAAACCGACGCACCTGTTGCCCCCTTAATTGAAATAGAAACCTTGACGCATACTGAAGGTCGATTGCATGATCGTGATTTGACTTCAGATTTGCCAGGCAGAATTCAAGGATCTGGCCATATTGGTCATGCCTTTGAACAAGCTACCGACCCTAAACAACACGAAGCCGATTTATTTGCTCATAGGCTCACACATTATTTGGAAGTCGCACTTAATGCTCAGCAATTTTCCCAGTTATTGATCGTAGCTGAACCGTCTTTATTGGGTTGGATGCGTCATTGTCTACCCGAACGCATCAAAAAAACCATTTGCTTTGAATTAGCTAAAAACATCACCACCTTAAGCCCCGAAGAAATCCGCTCACATTTGCCGGATTATTTGCCTAGCCATTAAACGGGCAACGATAAAACTGTTAGCCAACATTGATAGGAGTGCAACAGCTTTAGCTGTTGCACTTAAAATAGCTAAAGCTATTTTACTCGTGATTTTCTCCAGTAAAGGTCGGGCAAAGCCTAAGTTTTGCCCGGCAGTGTTTCTCAAGCCAAGCTTTTACTAGCGACCTCATACACATCCCTAGAGACCGATTTTGTATTTATAATGCGCTTTAACTGGGTTTTAATTAACTCTTGTCTTGCAACATCATAACGACGCCAAGTGGTTAAGGCACTTAACATACGTGAAGCTACTTGAGGATTGAGGCTATTAAGGCGAATGATCTGGTCGGCAAGATATTGATAGCCTTGACCATTTTCGGCATGAAAATGTAAAGGATTAGCCTGACTAAAGGCACCTATTAAGGCTCTGACCCGATTAGGATTACTGATATCGAAGGCAGGGTGCTGCATTAAGTTTTGCACCTTAGCAAAGGTATCGGCATGAGGGCTAGTCGCTTGTAGGGCAAACCACTTGTCGATGACTAAGGCTTCAGCTTGCCATTGTTGATAAAAATCAGCTAAGCAGTGTTGTTTAGCAGGATGTGCATTATTAACGATCACCGCTAAGGCGGCAATTTGATCGGTCATATTTTTAGCGCTGCTAAATTGCTGCTGCGCCCAGTGCTGATATTCAGCAAGTTCTAAACGACCTAAATAAGCTAAGCAGGTATTTTTAATGCGACGACGACCTATAGCATCTGCATTAAACACTCCTGATTCATCGCGATGATGGGCGTTATATAAGGCTTTAAATTGTGCTTGTAACTGTTCAGTTAAACCATGCACCACAAATTCACGCGCCTGATGAATGGCGACTACATCAATCACCGGCATTTGTTCGGCTAAATAAGTTTCTGAAGGCAGGCTGAGCAATAACGATAAATATGATAAATCAGTGGGCGGTTGCGCCATGATTTGTTGAAATGCTTCGATAAGAATGGGGTTTAGCACTAAGCTTCGTCCCTGATTTAGATCTTCGATTAAATTAAAAATAATTTGGCTGGCGAGTTGCTGTCCGGCTTCCCAGCGATTAAAGGTATCACTATCATGGCTTAATAAAAAGGCTAGTTCTTCAAGGCTGCGCTCGAAAGCCAGTTTAACCGGTGCTGAAAAACCTCTTAAGATAGAAATGATTGGGGGCTGTGCGAGTGTTTCAAAGCTAAAGCTTTGCTTGGCTTGGGTTAGTTGCAAAATAACTGATGCCAAGACCTCGCTACCATCAGGATTAAGCAAGCCGACCGTGACAGGAATATGTAACGGTTCTTTGTTAGTTTGTCCGGGTGTATCCGGGCAATGTTGGCTTAGCGTTAAGTTTAAGGTTTGGCTATCTGCATCGTAAGCTTGTTGTACAGTAATGACGGGAGTGCCCGCTTGTTCATACCAACGACGAAACTGAGTTAAGTCGATATGATTGGCCGCTTCCATAGCGTTGACAAAATCATCGCAAGTGACAGCTTGGCCATCATGACGTTCAAAATACAGATCACTACCTTTACGAAAACCCTCTGCACCGACTAGGGTATGAATCATTCGTACCACTTCAGCGCCTTTTTCATAGACGGTTAAGGTGTAAAAATTGTTAATCTCTATATAAGCCTCGGGGCGTATAGGATGAGCCATAGGACCTGCATCTTCGGCAAATTGGCGGCTGCGCAGCATGTTGACATCTTCGATGCGTTTAACGGCCTTAGAGGTGCGATCTCCGGTAAATTCTTGATCTCTAAATACCGTAAAGCCTTCTTTAAGGCTCAGTTGAAACCAGTCTCGGCAAGTAATGCGATTGCCCGTCCAGTTATGGAAATATTCATGGCCTATGACGCCTTCAATGTGTTCATAATCACTGTCGGTCGCGGTATCAGGGCGTGCTAATACAAACTTGGTGTTAAATACGTTCAGACCTTTATTTTCCATGGCTCCCATATTGAAATGGCTCACGGCGACTATCATGTATAAATCTAAATCATATTCACGGCCATAAACTTGCTCGTCCCAGAGCATAGAATTTTTAAGGGACTGCATGGCATGAGCGCATTTGTCTAAGTCATGAGCTTCGACAAAGATTTGTAAGCTGATGCGGCGATTAGACAGCGTGATAAATTCATCTTCAATGCACTCTAACTGTCCGGCAACTAGGGCAAATAAATAACAGGGTTTGTTAAAAGGATCTTCCCAAGTGACCCAATGTTGATTATCAGCTAAATTGCCCTCAGCGATTTTATTGCCGTTCGATAACAATATGGGATAACGATCTCTGTCGCCCACTAAGGTGGTGGTGAATTTGGCCATAACATCGGGACGATCCAGAAAGTAAGTGATCTTTCTAAAGCCTTCTGCTTCGCATTGCGTACATAACATGCTATTAGATAGATATAAACCTTCCAAAGCGGTATTGGCTTTTGGGTTTATGGTGTTTTCTATAGTGAGTACAAAGCTGCGGTGTTGCGGTACGTTAGCAATAGTCAGTGTATCTTCAGTTTGCTGGTAATCTTGTGCCGTTAATTCGTTATCATCATTAAGCACTACGCGCGTTAACAGTAAGTTTTCGCCAGCTAAAACCAGTGCCACGTCCCCCGTTTGGCTGTCAGGGTTACGGATTAAAGTCAGGCGTGAAATAACCTGCGTTTTCTCCTCTGCTAAGGTGAACTTTAAATCAACGTTTTGAATAAGATAGTCAGGTACCGTGTAATCTTTTAAGAGAATAGTAGGGGGATTAATGGCTGTCATGTGTGTACCTGTTGAGATGCTGTTTTTTAGCAGCGTAAATAGTGAGTAAGGCCCAAGCGCAAATTAAGCTAATGCCGCCGATGGGAGTGATAAGGCCTAATATTTTCATGTCTAGTAATACCAGTAAATATAAGCTGCCAGAGAATATAATGATGCCGATAAACATCAAGGTGCCAGCCCACTTTAATAGTTTAGAGGTGGGCGTTTGTAGTAAGGCCAAAGCAATGCCCATCAAACCTAGTGCATGCCACATTTGGTAACTAACGCCAGTTTGATAAATCGTTAATTGCTCGGGGCTTAAGCTGGCTTTTAAAATATGAGCACCAAAGGCTCCCATGCCTACGCCTATCAAGGCACTTAAAGCACCTAAAAATAAAAAAATTGATTTCATATTAACGCTCTGTGAGTCTAGGAATGAGTTGAGCTAGGTTACAAGGTCGAGTACGGTTATCTAATTGTTCCTTAATGAGGCTATCCCAACCAGTACGGCAGGCACTGGATGAACCGGGTAGGCAGAATAAGTAGGTTGCGTTAGCGACACCTGCCAAAGCTCGTGATTGTATGGTTGAGGTTTTAATGTCTTGATAGGATAGCCTTCGAAAGGTTTCACCAAAGCCATCGAGTACTTTGTCGAGTAAAGGCGCTATCGCTTCGGGTGTGCCATCACGACCTGTTACGCCCGTACCACCAGTGCTAATTACCACTTGTACTTCTGCTTTGGCTATCCACTCTGAAACCACGGCACGAATTTGATAAATATTATCAGGCACTATTTTCTTTTCTAGGACATGATGTCCAGCCTCTATGGCGCGATCTACTAAAGTTTGGCCCGATAGGTCATCGGCTTCAGTACGCGAGTCAGAAACTACTAATATGGCAATATTTAAAGCTATAAATTCTCTATCAGGGCTCATGTTTTTAAGTGGCTTGTTGGGAATGAATCAATGTTGGGTCATGGTCGATATAAGGTTGGGGCGCCTTTTTTGGCAACCTAACCTTATATAGTACCAATGGTGGGTTAATGATAAAGCCATTAGCCCAAGTTACGGGATATGTCGGTTATCTTAACACAACAAATAAACCTTGTTCGCCGCGCTGAATGTTAATTAGCAGTGGCTTGTTGGGATTAATGACGCGTTTTAATTCGTCCAGATTATGCACACGATAGCGATTAGCAGAGACGATCACATCGCCCGGTCTTAAGCCTATTTTCCATGCATAAGAGCTGGTATTGATTTTGTCGAGGCTAATACCTTCTAGCTGGTTTTTTGCGGTGGAGGTTAACACGGTACCGACTAATAAACGATGTAACTTTTCACCGGCTAATTGAGTTTGTTCTGGCTTTGCAATAACAGCGGTCACGGCTTTTTTTTCTGTGCCATGAAAGTAATCTAAGGTGACTTTATCGCCAATTTGCAATAAGCCTACGATGTTATTGATATCTTGACTGTTATTGATAGGCTTATCGTTAGCCGCAACGATAATGTCACCCGGTTCTAAACCGGCTTTAGCGGCAGGTGAATCATTTTCAATACGACTAATAGCTGCACCATGCTGGGTTTCTAAGTTAAAGGCATTGACCAAATCAGGTGTTAAATCTTGCGTGGTAACGCCGAGTAAGCCTCGCTTTACTTCGCCATGTTTAACCAGTACATCTTTAATGGTCATAATCATGTTGGTGGGTATGGCAAAACCAATGCCGACATTGCCACCTGAAGGCGCCAGTATGGCGGTATTCATACCAATGAGTTCGCCGCGTAAATTAACCAGTGCGCCGCCTGAATTACCAGGATTAATAGACGCATCGGTTTGAATAAAGTTTTCATACTTTTCTATGCCTAAGCCAGAACGACCTAAAGCACTGATAATGCCAGAAGTAACCGTTTGTCCCAAGCCAAAGGGATTGCCAATCGCGACTACAAAATCACCTACTTTAAGCAAGCTAGAATCAGCCATCGTTAATTGGCTTAAATTATTAGCCGGAATTTTAATCACCGCGACATCAGATTCAGGGTCGGTACCGATTAACTCAGCATTCAGTTGCCTGCCATCATGTAAGGTGACTAAGATCGTGTCGGCTTTATCAATGACATGATTATTGGTTAAAACCAAACCTTGTTTACTGTCGATAATAACGCCAGAACCCAAGCTGTTTTTTTGTTGCTGTTGGCGTGACGTATTAGGCACATTAAACAGCTGTCTAAAGACAGGGTCTTGCATTAAGGGATTATCACTAATCTGAATATTTTTAGAGGTAGCAATGTTGACTACGGCAGGCATGCTATGTTCTAACATAGGCGCTAACGAGGGCAGGGCTTGAGTGCCATCGTAAGGCGGTAATCCGGCAGCTAGACTAAGGGAGCACACTGATAAAATAGAGACTAAAGCTAAGGACTTTAATAAGGTTGTTTTCATCGGTAAGAGCCAAAGGTGAATTAAACAGTCATAGATGACAATATAGGTGCGAAAACATTTAAATCAAGGCTGAAATGTTTCTTGTAAGGTGTGTATTAATGTTTTCGGGAGTATAGGTTTTACTTGGAGTAAAAGCCTATCAACTTAAGGCGGGACAGTGTGATGAGTGTTATAGGATGTGCCGACGAAGGAGGCGCATCAATCGAGTAAGATAAGACGCAATAATAAACCCCTCTCTTTTATAGGATGTGCTGAACGGCAGTGAAGCACATCACCACGATAGAGCGATGCGCTTCACTATCGTTCAGCACATCCTATTGGGTATTTTATTTTTTGCGAGTTACCTAACACAAATGATTACAAATGATGCGCTCAATCCTCAACATCCTATAATCTTGTCGGTCGGGTGAGGCTTTGCGTACCCAGCAATGAGGACTATTGATGGTTGAAAGTCGTACCCCGATTTACGAAACAGTTATCTGTTCTGTCTTAAGTTGGTCGCCGGTGGGGAGGAATCAATAGTTTGATTATTAATGATCAGCCACTTTAATCAGCCAGCCGGTATTATCATCGCAACCTAATACGGCTTTGGCACCCACATTGATTCTAATGAATTCACCGGTGTATTCAGCAGGTAATTGGGCTTTAACCTTAAAAAAAGTACTGGTGGTTTCTATGGTAAAAGGTAAGGGCTGTTTTTTTGCAGTTAAGGTAATCGTAGTAGGATCTACCCACGCGGATATTTTAATAAAAAACTCTGATTTTGGAGCGACTTCACTATTGTCGGGTGCTTTATATTCAGGCAAATTAAAGTCGGTAAAGCGTGGTTTTTTACAAGATTTTGCTAATTCCTCTGGACTATAAGCTAACGCTTGGCTACTTAAGGCGACTAGTGCTATCAATAGCGCTGATTTTAATAGATGGGTTATATTCATGGTTATTCCTCAATCAAGGTTTGATGTTATTTTTATGTAACCTAGTAATGCAGTGGGTTACTTTAGATATATTTGCCATGAATTTCAACTATTTCATGCCTCAAAGATAAATTAAAATCGAGTGGTTGCCTAGATCGGGTTAACGATAATGTAACCCGACATTTGATAGCCATGCCGGGGCTTAGGTAAGACGCAATAATAAACCCCCCACTTTTATAGGATGTGCTGAACGGCAGTGAAGCGCATCTATTTGTAATAGAGCGATGCGCTTCACTAGCGTTCAGCACATCCTATAGGGGGTATTTTATTTTTTGCGAGTTATCTTATTACTGCCCCCTGTGTTCAATTAAAGCTCGGCAAGTTTTCGATAAGCACCGCGACAATATAGCAAGGGCTCTCCGGTTCGGCAGATGCTATCTTGAACTTCAGCTATGATAATCCAATGGCTGCCTGCGCGTACTCTTTCTAGGACTTTGCAGTCTAAAGACATTAGGCTGTCATTGAGTATAGGCGTCCCTGTGATGCCGGCTTTCCAGCTGATATTGTCAAAGCGTTGCTGTTGGCTAGCGCCACCGGCAAATTGATTAGAAAGTTCTTGCTGATCAGCAGTCAAAAGATTAACAGCAAAGTAACCGCTTTCTTGTATGCCCAAGCCGGTATCGGCGGCATCATTAATACAGACTAAAATTTGTGGGGGATCAACGGAAACACTGCTAAAAGCAGTAGCCGTCATGCCTTGAACGCCATATTGTTCAGAATGAGTAGTGACTACGGTAACACCGCTAGCCCAAAGTTGCAGCGCTTTTTTAAAATCATCAATGCTAACAGTCATTATGTTCTCCGGTTATTAATTTTAAGTCTATTCAAAGCGTTCACATTAAATGTAAGCGTGTATTATTGCGCACTTATAGTACAACACCCTAGGGCTCTTGTTAATAAAACTGCACGCATTAAAGCGTTAAATTAGCTTGAGCAGGTTTTATGGTCTAAGGTATGACATTTGTGCTAAGGTTTCCATTAGGGCGTCTTTAGTTGCTTATTTAGGTGCGTTATTTAATGAATTTTGCGTGTTTCTTGGGTGTTAGATGACGGTAAGACAAAAAGATTTTTATACGCTATTGGGTGTTATTGATAGTGCAGAGTTAGTGGTCATTAAGGCGGCTTATAAAGCGTTGATGATGAAGTATCATCCAGATAGGTCAAGCGGTAATAAGGAAGAGGCGCTAAAAAAAGCTAAAGAGCTTAATGAGGCCTATGCTGTTTTAATAGATCCAGAGAAACGTAGAAAATATGATATGGATAAATTAAGACATGCGGTTAAATTAGGTCATAAGTCTGAAGAGGAATTACAGGCCAAACTAATGCTTAATAAGCTTTCAATACCTTCGCCAAACGGAAAAGCTAATTCGATAAAATAAAATTCCAGATCGGCTAGAATATATGGATTTCAAGCTGAACTCTACAGGCTGTGACCATGAACACTATCATTACAAAAACGTTGGACTCACTTCGTAGCC
>CAIVYW010000169.1 GCA_903910205.1 uncultured Methylococcaceae bacterium
CCCCGTCTCGCGAGTGTTTTGGCTTAGCTTGATGCGTATGAGTTGCAAACCCCGACCGGCATTGGCGTTTGTTGATGGGCACGCTGTCGCTTTGCCCATCCTACCTGCTACAAACTAAAAGAGACGACGATTATTTGCTGGCTTCTTCGGTATAAACACCAAAGTTCATAATGCGTTGATAGCGCTTGGCTAATAAGGTCTCGGTATCGGACTCTTGTAATTCCGCTAAATGACGAATTAAAGTTTCTTTTAAGTTCGCTGTGATGGTTGCAAAATCCCTATGGCCACCGCCTACGGGTTCTCTGACAACTTCATCGACAAAACCTTGTTCACGAATTCGATCAGAGGTAATGCCCATCGCTTCTGCGGCTAATTGGGATTTATCCGCGCTTTTCCATAAAATGGACGCGCAGCCTTCCGGTGAAATAACTGAATAAGTGCTGTATTCCAGCATAATTAAACGATCACCCACACCTATTGCTAAGGCACCACCTGAACCACCTTCACCGATAATGGTGCAAATAATGGGGGTTTTTAGGGTGGTCATTTCAAATAGGTTTCTGGCAATGGCTTCGCTTTGTCCACGTTCTTCTGCATCGATACCCGGATAAGCGCCCGGTGTGTCAATTAAGCAAATAACGGGGATTTTGAAGCGTTCGGCCATTTTCATGATGCGCAAGGCTTTACGATAGCCTTCAGGTCTTGGCATACCAAAGTTACGATAAATTTTTTCTTTGGTATCTCGGCCTTTTTGGTGGCCAATGACCATAATAGCTTGTCCATCGAGACGTGCTAAGCCACAGACGATGGCAGGATCATCAGCATAAGCCCTGTCACCATGTAGTTCATGGAAATCAGTGAACATGTGCTCGATATAATCTAGGGTATAAGGTCGGCCTGGGTGTCGAGATAATTGAGATATCTGCCAGTCAGTCAGATTACTAAAAATGGACTCTGTTAAGGTCTGGCTTCTATCTTCCAATTGCTTAAGCGCATCAGAAATATTGATATTGTTATCAAACTCGACATTACGGAGTTCGGTGATTTTCGCTTCTAATTCAGCGATGGGTTGTTCGAAATCAAGAAATTTTAAGTCCATAGTAGAGGTAATCTAAGCGATAAGAATAATATTTAGGGGATGATTTTATAGAAAAATGGCAATAAGTTCTAAATAAATTCTGAATTTAATAATCATCGACTATTTTAGAGTAATTTATAGTACACTTTTACCAATACCTATTCCCCTTAAATCTGAATAAAAGAGCGCAACTGCTGATGTTTACAATTACCAAAGAAGTTTATTTTTGTTACGGGCATCGATTGATGAATCATCCCGGTAAATGCCGTAATTTACATGGTCATAGCGTTAAAGCTGCAATAGCTATACAGCAAGAACAACTGAATGATCAAGGTATGGTGTGTGATTTTTCTGATATTAGAGACTGTGTAGAAGCTTATATAGATGATCAATTAGATCATAATTTTTTGCTCTATAAAGATGATCCTATCATTCCTATGTTGACGGCCAATAACGAGCGTTTCTTGGCGCTTGATGAACATCCTACCGCAGAAGTCTTAAGTAAAATGATTTATCAGCATTTAAAACAAGCCGGATTTAATGTTGCAGAAGTGACCTTATGGGAAACGGCTAGTGCGCATGCTTGTTACCGAGAAAATTAATAGTCATCATGAGTTATCTTAATCCAGTCAATAAATCCTTTTGTCTGGAGCAAATGTGTGCTTCAAATTACCAGAAATTGCTTAAGTTAATGCCAGAGTTATTGGTCTTGAAGGACGTTGCTATCGGCGTAGCCTTGAATAATCTGCCTTTGCACATTACGGTTATTGAAAACACGCCTTATACGATGATGATAGAGCTTAATCATTGCTTTAATCAAAGCAAGGACGAGTATTTACAGCCAGCAGTAAAAATACGACTTTATTTGGATGCAAAATTGGCTGAAGTGATGAGCGATCAAGCGCACTCTCCTATTGCTAGGGCTTTTAAAGATAAAGGTCTTAGCAAAGACATTATGAATTATAAATGGCGTTTAAATTATTTTTTGCAAAAGTGGTTAGATCATTGTTTAAAGAAAGACTACCAATTTAGCGTAATGACAGAATGCTCGGCACTAATCGTTAGTTAATACGGCTAACAAATTAAGGCTAACCGTTCAGCCTTCAATAGGCTCAGGGTGAACGTGCCATTAAGTTAAGGTTTTTTGTAGCAATGTGGGAGTGGCTTTAGCCACGCA
>CAIVYW010000170.1 GCA_903910205.1 uncultured Methylococcaceae bacterium
GGTGTCGCATTTAAGTACTGAGCAATATGATGACTATTTAAAAAGTGTGCTGTCCTACAATGAGGCGAAAGCGGTAACTGATACGGCATTTGCTGATGGTGAGCAACAAGGTATAGTTAAAGGCAAGATAGAAGGCAAGATTGAAGGCAAGATTGAGGAGAAATTTGAAACAGCTAGAGCAATGCAAGCAGAAGGCTTCGATATTGCTACCATAGCTAGATTAACAAAATTAACTACACAACAAATTGAATCCTTATAATGAGCCAGTAGCTAGTAGCCTCGATGAAGTAAAGTGTAATCAGGAAGACGTAGGTTGGGGTGCGCGTTGCTTCACCCCAACCGACGGGCTACGCGAATATACCGCATAGATTAAACCGCCATACAGCAATCAAGGCTTCGATCATGGCGGATTGCTGTCGCGAATCCGCCTTACGGGTTATGCGTTTACTTGGCTGAATATCGGAACTTACTAACTCATTGATGCCGCCTTATTAGTGCTATATCTTCAAATACATTACACATCTACCTTGTGTTTTTCATTAATACAGAGTAGTTTAATAAACTACTTAAGTTAAGGCGGCCAGCATAAGATGAGAGTTATAGTCCCTGCACCAAACACCAAAAAACTAATTCCTCTTTCAATAAAACTAGAGTCCGAGCAAAAAGAGTTTCTTGCGCAGATAGCCAAGAAAGAAGATAGATCAGTTCATTTTCTTTTATGTCTAGCGGTAAAAGAATTTATAGATAGAGAGCACGCTAAAGTTGACTTCTATGAAACAGCAAAAAAAGCTGGGCAGCATTATGAAGACACCGGCTTGCATACGACACGTGAGGAAATGAGAGCGTGGGCTAATAGCTTAGGCACTGAGCAAGAATTAATGCCTCCCTTATGCCACAAATAGTTTATTCAGAGCAAGCAAATCGTGACATCGTCAGGTTAGCTGAGTTTGTGCAAGAAATTGAACCCAATTTAAAACAGCGAGTTATCGTATCAGCTTTAAATCCCAAGGTGAAGCCAACGCTCAAGGCGGCAATGGCTGCCTTTTTGAATAATTAAATCGGCCAAAGAGGGTAGTTTGAATAGCCCCGTCACCCTGTCATGAACGTAATCATAAAAACTCACCCCTAGTTTTTTGGCCGTCTGATTAAGCGTCATAAATGTATCTTTAATTTTCGTTCCTGAATCACTTCGGGTCTGATAACTCACATCGCGCACACGAGCCTGCACTCTCGCGCCAAGCTCGGCCTCATTGTTATGCAGCGGCAACTGAGGAAAATCAAGTACCAATAATAACTCGCTATTTTTTGCTAGTGTTTTAGCAATGCGATCATCCAAATCTTCATAACCGGTAGTCGTTGAAAATAACTCAGTAAATTCGATTGCCAGACTTAGCTTTTTTTCGAGTGTTGGCTCACGTTTAAATTTAAGCAATTCGGTGTAATACGCCCAATATCGGTTTCGAAAATCGGTCAAAGCGGATTGATGTATCGGAACAATAGGCTTAAGTTTTTTATAGTGCCGTCCGTCATGCACCCAGCAAAGCCCCAGCCATTGCGTAAGCAATTTGAATTGTGGCGCATCATCGGCCAGTAACTTGTCAATGATGGGAAACTCAGTTTGTTGTTGGTAATGAGCGATTGCGCAGGCTTCGGTAAAATGAATACGTTGGCGAGGGCCTAAGCTGTTCAGTGTGTTCAAATTCGCTTTGAATTCAATTTCAGTCATTACCACATCAAACGGTACGCATGCGTCTATCGCAGCACGCGCTTTAGCGGCTAACTTAAAAATATCAAGCAGCTTTTGAGCCTGTTGATTATAAAGATACTGTGGAGGCGCAAAATCGGTAAGTACGTCTAACACCGATAGGCGGTCTTTTTTTGGAGTTGTGAAATAGGCGGTAAACAACGGACTACAGACCACTTGGCAATACTGATTGGTGCCGTTGACGCGTGCGCTGGTGTCATCGATTTGAACATAGTGACTCGCCTCAATACCGCTACGGTAAAGATCGCTTCTTTCCTGATGGAACATATCGTAACCCCCTGTCCATTGCTGAGAGAGGTATGTGGCTGATATTCTGACACCAAAGTTCTGACAAAAGCCAATGATCCGTTTTTCGGTCATCAGGCATTCGGTTTTTAAAACGGGGATTAAGGTTCGAATTCCTGGCCCATATTCGCCTTGATTTTTAACCCCTTGCGGTAAGTCTCCAAGATAGGTTTTATGAGCAGAGAGCGAATAATAAACTTCGCGGAGGTATTTAACATTATCAGATTTTATGATGATATTCTGAACCACGACAGGCACATAGCCTTTCGATATTAAATCATCCGGTAACCCGTCTTTATTCAGATAACATATTTCCTCGCGGTCTATTTTTATCTTTGCCAATTTCGGTTCGCGCTTGCGTTTTTTCTTCTTGCCCGAGGTCTCTTCGGGGGATTCCTGATTAATCGTTGCTACGTCTTTATTGGCATTGGCCTCAGCTTCCTTGCGTTCGGCCTCAGACGATATATCACCGTCTTTCTTTTTATTCGCTTTGACATCAGGCTTGCCTTGCTCGCCTTTCAGTCGATTAATCTCATCACGAAGCTCTTGAATCTGGATTTTTTGAGCGTCATTCTCAGCCGCTAAGTGTTCTATGATATTCAGTAATTTTTTGACAATAGCCTCTACCGCGCTATTTTCCATTTGAACGGTGTCTTGATAAATAGCGTTTATTTCAGCCGGTAAGTTTTGAATTTTCAAAGTGTGCAAAGAATGTGTCTTTTATTGGGTTATGTCAATATTTTTCTGTTGTTTTTGGTGGTTACCCTAGGATTTAAAGTAGATACGAGTTATCTATAGTATTTTTGATGGCATCGAAGTTTTGCAAAAATTTCCTAGGATAGCTAAACCATCACAAGACGATAATTACAAGCACATGCGAGAATTATTTATTGCTTTCGGTAGCGCAGGATATGTTGTTCTATATGAATATCACGAGTTAACTGATAGGGTTTTGATAAACTCTATTCGTCATACGCGAGAGGCTGGCTACAAATTGGGGCAATAGAGGTTATAAATCTTCTTACAAAACTATCCGTAAGTTAACCTCTCCTATAGAATAACGCTTTTTGTTTTAGGTTAACTCATGCGTATTCATGCACTGCCCATTCAACTGGTGAATCAAATTGCTGCGGGTGAGGTGGTTGAAAGACCTTCATCGGTCGTTAAAGAACTGGTTGAAAATTGTTTTGATGCTGGGGCAGGGCAGATTACTATTGAAATCGAGCAGGGTGGCACTAGGCTAATAAAAATTAGAGATGATGGCTGTGGCATCGTTAAAGAAGACTTAGCTTTAGCTTTATCAAGACATGCCACCAGTAAAATAGCGACCTTACAAGATTTAGAAAAAGTGTCCAGTATGGGCTTTCGGGGTGAAGCCTTGCCCAGTATTAGTTCGGTGGCACGCTTAACCTTGATTTCACGTACCGCTGATAGTCAGTGTGCTTGGCGTGTAACAGCAGATGGATCAGAACAAGACTTTGATCCACAACCCGATCCACATCCTCAAGGCACAACTGTTGATGTGCGCGATTTATTTTATAACACTCCGGCTAGGCGTAAGTTTTTAAAAACTGAAAAAACTGAATTCGCACATATCGAAACCTTAATTAAACGAATGGCGTTAAGTCAGTTTGAGATCGGCTTTAGCTTGTCGCATAATCAAAAAGAAATTCTTAATTTAAAACCAGCTCTGACTGAGGTGTGTCAAGAGCAACGCGTCGCCAGTATTTGTGGCCCTGCTTTTATTGAAAGCTCAGTAAAGATTGATTTTGCAGCTTCAGGTTTACAACTGAGTGGTTGGGTAGGTTTGCCTACCTTTTCACGTAGTCAGCAGGATATGCAGTTTTTTTATGTGAATGGTCGTTTAATTCGAGATAAATTAGTTGCTCATGCCATTAAGCAAGCCTATCAAGATGTTTTGTATCATGGTCGGCATTCTGTTTTTGTTTTATATTTAAGCCTAGATCCAACCTTGGTTGATGTTAATGCGCATCCAGCAAAATTAGAGGTTAGGTTTAGAGAAGGACGCTTAGTGCATGATTTTCTATTTTCAGCACTACATCGATCCTTGGCAGATTTAAGACCCGAACACACGGCCA
>CAIVYW010000171.1 GCA_903910205.1 uncultured Methylococcaceae bacterium
CGTCAAAAGTTCTTTGAAAATGCAAGCCAAAAACAAGGTAAATAATTAGCAGATTAAATCAATGTTTCGACAGGCTAGTCGCGACCTGTCCCTACATTGTTTCAAAGCAATAACCGTTGGACAAGGGTAGCGCTGCAAAAGTTATGTATAACGATGAGCGTTCTGCGTGGGAATGCATCCTGCATCGCTCCAGCGATGCGTGACGCAGACCTTCACTGGCTGCATCCCCACGCTGGAGCGTGGAAACGATAAACGATAAAAGCTTTCACTATCGTTTTATCCCGTCTAAAGTGGGTAGCCTAAGTTATCGCAATCCTATTGCTCTAAACTCGCTAAATCAATCACAAAGCGATATTTAACATCACTCTTTAATACCCGTTGATAGGCTTGGTTAATTTCTTGTATAGGAATAATTTCTATATCTGAGCTAATGCCATGTTCAGCACAAAAATCTAACATTTCTTGGGTTTCTTTGAGGCCACCAATTAATGAGCCAACAATACTACGGCGTTTAAAAATCAAATGACTCACGGTAGGGGAGGCATGAGGGTGATCAGGTACGCCCACTAAACACAGGGTGCCGTCACGTTTAAGTAACAGCGTGTAGTCATCTAAATTATGCGGTGCAGCAACGGTGTTTAGAATAAAATCGAAACTGCCTAAATGAGCTTGCATTTCTTCAGCGTTAGTGGAAATAACGACTTCATCAGCGCCTAGTCTTTTAGCATCTTCGGCTTTAGCTGGGGTGGTAGTAAACAAGACTACATACGCACCAAAGGCATGGGCGAATTTAAGGCCCATGTGCCCTAGTCCACCTAAGCCCACGATACCGACTTTATCGCCTTTGCCGATATTCCAATGCTTTAACGGTGAGTAAGTGGTAATGCCGGCACATAATAAAGGCGCTGTTTCGGCAAGATTAAGTTTATCTGAAATATGCAATACAAAATCATGGTTGACCACGATCTGCTTAGAATAGCCGCCGTAATTATTAGCGCCGGTGACTTTTTCAGGGCTGTTATAGGTAAAAGAGGCCTTGTTGCAAAATTGTTCCAAATGATCTTCGCAATCAGAGCAAGTACGGCAAGAATCCACCAAACAGCCAACCCCTACGTTATCACCTATTTTAAACTCGGTGACGGCCTCGCCTATTTTACTCACTTTTCCGACAATTTCATGGCCCGGTACGATAGGAAATAATGCGCCGCCCCACTCATTACGGGTTTGATGTATATCAGAGTGACAGACGCCACAATAAAGGATGTCTATTTGAACATCAGTTGCGCGAAGTTCACGACGTTCAAAGTTGAACGGGGTAAGTGGCGCACCTTGTTGTAGAGCGGCATAGCCTATAGTCTGTGTCATAGTGTTCCTTGGTGGTGAGTTAGCGTGAGTAGTCGCTATTTTAACTCAATATTCATGTTATGAATAAATTGGTTACCCATTTAAAGCGAGACAGTTTCAGCACAGGTATCTACATAAGTCATCATCTTCGCACGTCCTCACTGCAGGGATAATAACAGCTACCAACTTAAGGCGGGACAGTGTACATAGTACATCGTTCCCACGCTCCGCGTCACAGCCATTAAGTTAAGAGA
>CAIVYW010000172.1 GCA_903910205.1 uncultured Methylococcaceae bacterium
ATCACCAAATAATTGCGAGGCTAATTTAATATAAGGAGTTTCACCGCAACCGACGCACGCACCAGAAAACTCAAACAAAGGTTGCAGGGCCATCGCGCCTTTAATGGTATTCGTTTTTAACAAACGTCGATCATAGTCAGGGAGTGCTAAAAAGAAATCCCAGTTATCACGTTCTGCTGTTCTTAGCGGTGCTTGTGGACGCATGTTTAAGGCTTTACGGCTGGCATTGCTTTTATCACGTATCGGGCAAATATCTACGCATAAAGTACAGCCGGTGCAGTCTTCGGGTGCCACTTGATAGCTGATGGCTAAGTCCTCAGGAAAGTCTTTGCCGAGTATGTCTGCATGTTTAAAGGTTATTGGGCTAGAAGCTAATTCATCGTTTGCATAAATTTTGCTGCGTATCGCTGTATGCGGGCAAACCATCGCGCATTTTCCGCATTGCGTGCATAAGTCGGTTTCCCAGACAGGAATTTCCAGCGCTAAATTACGTTTTTCATAAATAGCTGTGCCAGTGGGAAAAGTACCATCAATAGGCATTGCACTGACAGGTAAGGCATTGCCACGACCAGCAATAATTTCGCCAGTCACGCGTTTAACAAAATCGGATGCGGTATCTGGTAGGGTCGCTTTAAGTTCTAGTTGGCTGCTGGCATGATCGGGTAAAGACACGCTGTGTAAACTGCTCAGGGTTTCATCGATAGCCTGAAAATTCAGTTCAATGATACTCTGGCCTTTCTTGCCATAGGTCTTTTCGACCGCGTGCTTAATGGCAGATATTGCATCCTCTTGGGGCAATACTCCAGAAATGGCAAAGAAACAGGTCTGCATAATGGTATTAATGCGCTTACCCATGCCGGTTTTTTCAGCCACAGCGTAAGCATCAATGATATAGAAACGTAGCTGTTTACTTAGCATCTGTTGCTGCATGGTTAAGGGCAGGGATGCCCAAGCGTGTTCGGCTGATAAGGGGGTGTTGAGTAAAAACACGGCCTGCTTTGCGGCACTGCTCAGCAGGTCTGAGCGTTCCAGAAAAATGCTTTGATGACAGCCAATAAAATCAGCATCATTATCGCTAATTAAATAAGTGGACTGTATGGGCTTGGGGCCAAAGCGTAAATGCGAAACCGTCATAGCACCCGATTTTTTCGAGTCGTAAACAAAATACCCTTGTGCGTGCAGCTCAGTGGTTTCGCCGATAATTTTAATGGTGTTTTTATTAGCGCTGACAGTACCATCACTGCCTAAGCCATAAAATAATGCCTGAAAAGTATCATCCAATGCGTCGGTACGATAATGATCATCCCAGTTTAAGCTACGGTGTGTGACATCATCATTGATGCCGATAGTGAAATTGTTTTTGGGTTGCGCTTGCTTTAATTCGTCAAAAACAGCCTTAATCATGCCCGGTGTAAATTCTTTAGAAGACAGGCCATAACGGCCACCGATAACCTTGGGGAATGCTTTAAATTTACTAGTGCCCTGACTATAAGCTTGGGCGATAGCGGTGAGTACATCTTTATATAAAGGTTCACCATCAGAGCCGGGTTCTTTAGTCCGATCGAGTACGGCAATTTTTTGACAACTACTGGGTAGAGCAGCAAGTAAACGCTGCGCATCAAACGGTCTATATAACCGTACTTTAAGCAAACCGACCGCTTCACCTTGCTGATTTAAATAGGTCATCGTTTCTGTGACCGCTTCTG
>CAIVYW010000173.1 GCA_903910205.1 uncultured Methylococcaceae bacterium
AGTGCTGCAGTGACCTTGTTGGATGAAGGAGCAACCGTGCCTTTTATTTCTCGTTATCGAAAAGAAGTAACCGGGGGCTTAGATGATACCCAGCTTAGACAGCTTGAAGAGCGCTTAATTTATTTGCGTGAACTCAATGATAGGCGACAAACGATATTGGATAGCATTAAGTCTCAAGGTCACTTAACAGCGACCTTAGAGCAAGCGATTAATGCCGCAGAGACCAAGACCTTGTTGGAAGATTTGTATTTGCCTTATAAGCCCAAGCGCCGCACTAAAGCACAGATTGCCCGTGAAGCAGGCTTAGAACCCTTAGCGGATGCCTTATTAGACGATAGAGATTTAATTCCTGAGCAAGTCGCCGTAGGCTATATCAATAGTGATAAAGGAGTGCCTGATACCAGTACGGCTTTGGACGGTGCTAGACAAATCATTATGGAGCGTATTTCTGAAGCGGCCGAATTATTGGCCGAATTACGTGAACGAGTCTGGCAAAAAGGTATTATTCATGCCACGGTTATCGCAGGCAAAGAGCAGGCCGCCGAGAAATTTAAAGATTATTTTGATTATCAAGAAGCCATCAATAAAATCCCCTCACATCGTGCTTTAGCGTTGTTCCGTGGTCGTAATGAAGATTTTTTAAGCTTATTGCTCAAGCCTGGCGTTGAGGATAAGGAAGAACATGCACTCTGCGCTCAATTTGTCGCACAGCATCTGAAGATTAAAGATTTGTCCAAACCGGCTGAAGCATGGTTAGCAGAAACGGCTAGATTTGCTTGGAAAATTAAATTATTTACGCGTATTGATTTAGATTTAAAGCTAAGGCTGCGTGAAGCGGCTGAATTAGAGGCCATCCGAGTTTTTGCTAGTAATTTAAAAGATTTATTATTGGCCGCTCCCGCAGGGCCTAAAGCGACTATGGGTTTAGATCCTGGGATTCGCACGGGCGTTAAAGTGGCTATCGTCGATGCTACCGGTAAGTTGCTGGCAACGGACACTATCTATCCACATCCACCGCGCAAACAGTGGGATGAATCTATTGCGAGCTTGGCAAAGCTCATAGATAAACATCAGGTTGATTTAGTGAGTATCGGTAATGGCACAGGTTCTAGGGAAACGGATCAATTAGTTGCTGATGTTATGAAATACCATAGTCAGCTTAAGTTTACTAAAATAACGGTGTCTGAAGCCGGGGCTTCGGTTTATTCTGCCTCTGAATTAGCCGCTAAAGAATTTCCCGAGTTAGATGTCACCTTACGGGGTGCTGTTTCTATCGCTAGACGTTTGCAAGATCCACTTGCAGAATTAGTCAAGATTGATCCTAAAGCCATAGGCGTAGGGCAATATCAACATGACGTTAATCAATTTCAATTAGCCAGAGGCTTAAATGTGGTGGTTGAAGATTGTGTGAATGCGGTTGGGGTTGATGTTAATACCGCTTCGGTGGCGTTATTAAAGCAAGTGTCGGGCTTATCAGCTAGCGTGAGTGAAAACATAGTGGCTTTTCGTGATGAAAATGGTCCCTTTGCTAATCGTAAACAATTAAAGAAAGTGCCACGCCTGGGCGATAAAGCCTACGAACAAGCCGCCGGCTTTTTAAGGGTGATGAACGGCGATAACCCCTTGGACGCTTCTGCTGTGCATCCTGAAGCTTATCCGGTGGTGGAAGCGATCATCAGCAGTACCGGTAAATCTATCCGTGACTTGATAGGTCAAAGTGGTTTTATACGCACATTGAATCCCGCACATTACACTAATGAATATTTTGGCTTGCCGACAGTCACTGATATTTTACAAGAACTAGAAAAGCCTGGGCGTGACCCTAGACCTGAGTTTAAAAGCGTGGCCTTTAAAGCGGGCATTGAGAAAATCAGTGACTTAGAGCCCGGTATGCGATTGGACGGGGTAGTGACTAATGTGGCTAACTTTGGTGCTTTTGTCGATATAGGCGTACATCAAGATGGTTTGATACATATCTCGCATTTATCAGATACCTTTATTAAAGACCCTCGGGAAGCCGTAAAAACCGGTGACCTGGTTAATGTTAAAGTATTGGAAGTCGATGTGTTGCGTAAGCGTATTTCATTATCAATGAAATCTGAGCTCGATGCCTCTGAAATCAAATCAGAACGTACTAATACCAAGCCTGTTCATAAGCAAAAACAAGCAGCAGCGCCAGCGCCAAGCAATAGTTTAATGGCTAATGCTTTTGCAAAAGCCTTAAAAAAGTAAGGTTCGTTGGGTGGAATTACAATCACCGTAGGGGCGTATTGCATAAGCCCATTTATCGAAACCCATCATAAACATTCAGTGTGATTAATGGGTTTTATTATTTCACCTTATTAATGAAGCGTGACGCGGTTTATAACCCCGTTACTCAGGTTTCGAAAGCTATTAAGCACCAAAATGGCGTTATATAACCAAAAGTAGGCCTATTTCTTTTGTGATCTTTCAAAGATAATAGCAATATCAAACGTTTGAGACGGGGCTATAAACCCCGTCTCGCGATTGTTTTGGCTTAGCTTGATGCGTATAGGTTGCAAACCCCGACTGGCATGGGTAGGTGTCAATATTTCAGTGCAAAGCAATCCTAGTCGCGGCATTCTGACAACAAATTATTAGCGATCAAATTAAGTTGTTAACTTATGCTGATCATACATCTATAGCATACCTAATCACTTGCTAATAACTTCATCCATACAATGCAATAAAATTATAAAGCTATTGTAATAAATGACTTACAAGCCTATGTCTTAATGTTTACCCAAAATAACCTACATTATTAACGGTGCGGTAAAAATAGTTTGTTTACTGATTTATTTTGTGTAATACTTTAAAAAACTTATCTTTATCGCTAGATATTTTTACGCTTCTTTAATGCAAGCTACCACGATTTGCTTGTGTACTGAGACTGCTTTTACTGCTAGCGCTTCATCTGCTTGGCCTTTGCTGAGCTTTATGCTCATAGTGATTGTACTTGATCAATTAGCCGGTCTTAGTGAGCCGCTGTAGCGTCAACTTTGCTTGCTACACCGGCGCATTGTCCTCTTAGTCGCTGTGTTTTTCCTACAACAGGGGCAATAAGGAGCAATGCCTAGCCGATATAGGC
>CAIVYW010000174.1 GCA_903910205.1 uncultured Methylococcaceae bacterium
ATATACTCACCGCTATCGCCCAAGCGTAGAGTCAGGGCCCTAGCAAATTTACAATATTCCCCAAGGTTATCGGTGGCCGTTATGGCCTGTCTTCTAAAGAATTTACACCGGGCATGATTATGGCTGTGTTTGACGAATTAAAGCAAGCGCAACCCAAAAACAATTTCACTATCGGCATCAATGATGATGTTACGCACAGTAGCTTAAACTGGGATGCTAGTTATCGTACCGACGCCTTGGATGATACTTTTCAGGCGCTATTTTATGGCTTAGGCAGTGATGGTACGGTCAGCGCTAATAAAAACACCATTAAAATTATCGGCGAAACCACTGAGCTACACGCACAAGGTTATTTTGTTTACGACTCGAAAAAATCGGGTGCTATGACGGTTTCGCATTTACGCTTTGGCCCCAAGCCCATAAAGTCCACTTATTTAATTAGCGATAATGATGCTGATTTTATTGGCTGTCATCAAAGCCTATTTCTGGAACGTTCAGACCTGCTGAGCAGTGCCGCAAAGCAGGCCGTTTTTTTACTCAACACCCCCTTATCAGCCGAACACGCTTGGGCATCCCTACCCTTAACCATGCAGCAACAGATGCTAAGTAAACAGCTACGTTTCTATATCATTGATGCTTATGCGGTGGCTGAGAAAACCGGTATGGGTAAGCGCATTAATACCATTATGCAGACCTGTTTCTTTGCCATTTCTGGAGTATTGCCGCAAGAGGATGCGATATCTGCCATTAAACACGCGGTCGAAAAGACCTATGGCAAAAAAGGCCAGGGCATGATTGAACTGAACTTTAAAGCCATTGATGAAACCCTGAGCAGTTTACAGTGCGTTCCTTTACCTGATCATGCCAGCAGTCAATTCGAACTTAAAGCGACCCTACCCGATACCGCGCCGGATTTTGTTAAACGCGTAACAGGTGAAATCATTGCCGGTCGTGGTAATGCCTTGCCTGTCAGCGCGATGCCCAACGATGGTACTTTCCCCACAGGCACCGCTATTTATGAAAAACGATGTTTGGCCTTAGAAATTCCTGTTTGGGAAACCGACTTATGCACGCAATGCGGTAAATGCGCCATGGTTTGCCCGCATACAGCAATACGTAGCAAAATTTATGAAAACGATGAATTAGCATCAAGTCCTGCAACTTTCAAACACGCCGACATGCTAGGCAAAGACTTTCCTGAGGGTTTGGCCATCAGCTATCAAGTGGCACCCGAAGACTGCACCGGCTGTACTTTATGCGTAGATATTTGCCCGATACGTGATAAAAGCAATGCCAGTCGCAAAGCCTTAAACATGCGCCCACAAGCGCCACTTCGTGCAAAGGAACGCGAAAACTGGGAGTTCTTTTTATCGATTCCTGACTATGATCGACGTTTGTTAAAAACGAATACCATTAAAGGCGCGATGGCCCTGCAACCTTTGTTTGAGTTTTCTGGTGCGTGCGTCGGTTGCGGTGAAACTCCTTATATTAAATTAGCCTCGCAATTATTTGGTGAT
>CAIVYW010000175.1 GCA_903910205.1 uncultured Methylococcaceae bacterium
CGCACCTGTGTTGAGCTGCACCATAGATCATCTGATGACGGCAACTGAAACACAGCGTGGCGGACGTTATATCTTGCCGACCTTGCGTTTAATGTCGTCTGACTTAGTCATTGATGAAATTGATGATTTTAGCGGTGATGATTTAATTGCGATCGGTCGATTGATTCATTTAGCGGGTATGTTAGGTAGAAAGGTGATGATTTCTTCGGCAACTATTCCGCCTGATTTAGCGGAAGGCTATTACTACGCTTATCAATCAGGCTGGTCTATCTTTGCAACTATGCGCCAACAAAGCCCACTTATTGGCTGTGCTTGGGTTGATGAATATTTCACACTAGTGACAACGTTTGAAAGCCAAAAAGAGGCGCAGGCAATGGCTGTTTACCAAGCAGCTCATCAGCAATTTGTTAATAAACGTAATCTCGCACTACAGAAGCAAACAGCCAAACGTAAGGCTACTATTGTTGATTGCTCACCTGAGCAAGCTACCGAACAAAACCTAACGATTGACGACTATTTTGCTCAAGTCATACAAGCGGCAATTATTGAAAAACATCAACAACATCATTTAATCGATAAGGATACCGGTAAACAAGTCAGTTTTGGTGTCGTGCGCGTTGCCAATATAAAGCCGTGTATTGCACTGACCCGTAATTTGCTTAATGCAACTTGGCCTGATGATATTGAAATAAGGGCGATGGCCTATCATAGCCAGCAAGTGCTAATTATGCGCAATGAGCAAGAAAAACATCTGGATTCAGTATTAAAACGCACTGCCAGCAATCCAAAGCATACGCTTAATAATCCGCAGATTCGCACACATTTAAAAGCCATTAAAGCTCAAAATGTCATTTTTATTCTGGTAGCGACGCCTGTTGAAGAAGTTGGACGTGATCATGATTTTGACTGGGCAGTGGTTGAACCGTCTTCTTACCGTTCATTTATTCAATTGGCAGGCCGTATCATGCGCCATAGGGAACTAACCTCAGAGTTAGCTGCAAGCAATATGGCGTTGTTGCAATACAATCTAAAAGGCCTAAGCGGAAAAGACGTGGTTTTTAATCGTCCGGGTTATGAGTCTTCAGAAAACAGCTTAATAACACATGACTTAAAACAACTACTTGATGTTGAAATGATTGCAACACGACTAGATGCCACGGCGCGTATTACCAAGCCTGTAGTCTTGCAACCTAAACAAAGCTTGGTTGATTTAGAGCATCACTGCATTCAGCAATTATTAACTAACTATGCTCAACAAGGCCCAGAGTCTTTATCAGGCTGGACATCATCGTGCTGGTGGCTGACAGGTGAACCGCAACAATATATTCGATTTAGACGAAGCTCGCCCATGTTGACCTTGTTTTTAATTCCTGAAGCTGGAAGTTTTAAATTTAAAGAACAAGACAACTGGGGCGAATGGATTAGTAAAGAAAGTACTTACGGCATCGAGCATGATGAAACACTAATGGCATTAGAAAAACAGCGTTTATGGTTATGGCGGGATTATCGTGTTTTATTGAAAAACTCGCCTAAATCGAATTGGCAAGCAGCCGCCCAAGCGTATGGCGAAGCTAATTTCCCTACCTATGGAAAAAACCCAAATGATTTGAAATTTAACTATTGCAGTCAATTCGGATTACATGAGAAAACCTGACGGGTCTTAAGGCCAGTCAGGTTTGCTGTAAAGCTGCCTGTGCGGCAGTGAAAGGGTCTAAAAAAGTATGTAGTTTTCTAAGCTACTTGTTCAGTAGAGCATACATTTTACTTCAAATTACCTGTATGGAGTCCAATAGCTTTAGCTATTGGTTAGTCACGGTCATAAATATTATAAAAAAGTAAGTAGTGGTTAAAAATTATTGACTTTTAATTTATACAGGTCTAAGATGCCATCCGTGTCATCGTTAATCCAAGAATTTAAGGAGACTTTATGCTTGATCCTGCAATACAGGCGTTTTTAAATGAGCGCAAAGAAAATTGGTTAAAAAAGAAAATAGACAGCAAAACCACGGCAGAACAAGAGAGTGAATTAACGCAAGAAGCTAATGAACTGTTTACTCTGGCTACTTGGTTGCCCGATGCAGCAAAAAGAGCTAAACAATTATCATTAGTCAGTCATCCTGCTAAATTTAGTCATCCTAGTGCAAAAACCAGTTCTATTATTGCTGTTGCAGAAAAAAATGCCGATGGTTTTGTACGCACAGGTAATACAACAGGGCAATTAGATGTCTTTGGAAATGCCGCAGCAATGGACGTTTATAAATTTTTAAGCCTAGTGTTGGTAGATGGACAAACTGTACTCAGTCATTTAGAACAAACAACCCCTGCTATCCAAAAACAATTTACCTTGCCAGCTCCAAGCTATACAGAATTGGCTTCTTCCTTATTAGCCATTAAAACGACTGATACCGATAAAGTTGTCACCAGTGCAATCGTCAAACAGGTCTACTTTCCTGTTTCAGAAAATAACTATCACCTACTTTCGATACTGACCCCCTCAAGTTTAATGTTCATTCTCAAGCAACGTATTAATACACTACGATTTTCTGAAGAGGCAAAAGCGGCGAGGGAAGCGAAGAAAAACAATCAACCTTGTGACAATGAATTGGCTGAAATTTATTCATTAACGGTTATTGGCTTTGGCGGTACTAAGCCGCAAAACATTAGCGTCTTAAACAGCCAAAACTATGGCACATCATATCTACTTGAATCACTCCCTCCGATACTCAAAAAACGCAGTGTCAATCCACCTAAAATTAATTTTTTCAGCAACAGTTTACGATTAAAGGACTTTCAGGAAGATTTTGACAAACTGCATAAACAATTAAGTAGCGATACAAACAATATCCATGTGCGAAATAAACGTGATCAGTTAATAAAAAACATCATTTATCAAGTTGCCGACAAACTCTGGCAAATTCGTTATTTAGACGCAGGTTGGTCAACATCCGACAACTATCAAAACTTGTCGCAACAGCAAAAAATTTGGTTAGACCAAGCGTATCAAGAAACACGACAACAGCAAGCCGATTGGCAAGATGACATAAAAACAGGCTTAGCACGTTGGCTTGCTAATAGTTATAAAACAAGCCAAGGCGATAAAGCGTTATCTATTGATGATGATAATTACAAGCCGCATTTTATCCGCTTAATTGAAGTTTGTGAGGGAGCCTTATTATGAAAAACATTCTACTTATCCCTTATATTCAAATCCATAATGCCAACGCCTTATCGAGTCCATATACTATTGGCTTTCCGGCCATGACCGCTTGGCTAGGAGCTGTTCACGCTTTGCAACGCCAGCTTAAAATCCGTGATGATGACTTTGAAGATTTAGATTTTAAAAGCGTCGGCGTGATCTGTCATGACATTAATCTGCAAACTCACAAAGGCAACAGCGATTTTATTTATTCAATCGTTGGTACAGGTAATCCACTCGATAAATCAGGCAATCGCCCCTCATTTATCGAAGAAGCCCGCTGCCATTTAACTGTCTCACTCATCATTGAATATAGTTGTGATTATGACCAAGATCTAACAGAGCATGTTGACCAACTGATAAAAGGTAAATTGAAATTTGCTGGTGGCGATATCATCACGGTCAAACCTTCTGAAACTTTTGAAATTGATTCAGAAAATCAAAAAAAACTCATCACGAAACTTATGCCCGGTTTTTGTTTAGTTGAACGCCGTGACCTCATGCAGCAAACAATGTTGGAAGGTCAAGATGCCATTGATGCCTTGCTGGATTATTTAACCATAAAACACAATAGTAAAACCGATGATAACGGCAAAGTGACTTGGGCAAGTAGTCGTAAAACTAAAGGCTGGATAGTGCCAATTGCCACAGGTTTTCAAGGTATCAGCGACTTAGGTTTTGCTGAAAACCAACGCGATCAGGACACACTCCACCGTTTTGCCGAAAGCATTGTTACCTTAGGAGAATTTATCATGCCGTATCGTATTGACAACTTAGACAATATGCTTTGGCACGCGCACGTCGATATAGAAAGCAACCTCTATCTTTGCCAACAAAACCAACCTATTAATCATAATTAAGGAAAAATATCATGGCTAAAAATTCAAATATCGCTTCTGTACTGGCTTTTGAAAAAAAACTTGTCCCTTCAGATGGTTTTATGTACGGTACGACATGGCAAGAACGCAATAAACCTGAAGTGAGTAAGTCACTTGAATTGCGAGAAAAATCTGTACGAGGCACTATTTCCAATCGTCTGAAACCAGCCATTAAAGATGATCCATTAAAGCTGAATGCTGAGGTGGAAAAACCTAACTTGCAACGAGTTGATAGTTGTGCCTTAGGTGAAGAGCAAGATACATTGAAATTGCACTTCACGCTTAAAGTATTAAGTGGTGTGCAAACACCCTCTGCTTGTAACAACAAAGCCTTTAATGAAACTTACAGTCAAGCCGCCAATGACTACATTGCCGCAGAAGGTTTTGCAACATTAGCAAAACGCTATGCTATTAATATCGCCAATGCACGATTTTTATGGCGTAACCGTGTGGGGGCTGAAAATATTGAAGTCCAAGTTAAAAAACTCAATAAAGATTCAGAAAAGAATTGGACATTCGACGCAGGAAAAATAGGCTTGCGCGATTTTGAAACAACTACAGCTGACATTGAAGATTTGGCAACCGAAATAGCCAAGGCTTTATCTGGTGAAGAAGATTTTTTACTGCTCGAAATCAAAGCCTTCGCAAAAATAGGCTTTGCCCAAGACGTTTATCCTAGTGAGGAATTGGTATTGGACAAAAGCACCGCGAAAGATAAAAAAAGCAAAAATTTATATCACATCAACAATGTTGCAGGAATGCACTCGCAAAAAATTGGCAATGCCTTGCGTACCATAGATACATGGTACCCAGATTACCTAGAAACCCAAACACCGATTGCTATAGAACCTTATGGCGCAGTAACTAATTTAGGCACCGCTTACCGCAATCCAAAAGCTAAAGCTGATTTTTTCACGTTGTTTGATAAATTTGCCACTGGCGAAACATTGCCAACTAAAAACGATGAGCATTATGTAATGGCTGTATTAGTGCGTGGTGGCGTATTTGGCGAAAGTGGTAAGGATTAAAACCATGAAGCACTACATCGACATCATCTTATTACCCGACCCAGAAATTCCGCTCTACTTTTTATGGGAAAAAGTCTACCAACAACTACATTTAGCTCTGGTTGAAATTAAAGAGCCCGATAATAAAGTCAAAGTGGGTGTTGCGTTTCCTCAATACGACGAACAACAACATCAACTAGGCTGTAAATTGAGATTATTTGCGCCTTCCAGTGAACTGCTAGAAAAGCTGAACATCAACCAATGGCTGTCTCGATTAACTGATTATGTGCATATTAGCTCAATTAAAAATGTGCCTGAAAAAATAAGCGCTTATGTTGTGTTTAAGCGTGTGCAACTTAAAACCAATAATACAAGGCTTGCAAGACGTAAAGCCAAACGGGAAGGTATTAGTCAGCAACAGGCGTTAGCCTATTTTCAGGATCATCAGGAAAAAACCAGCAGACTCCCTTATGTTCACATAAAAAGTTGCCATACAGAGCATAGGTATCATTTATTGATAGCGCGGGTGGAAACAGACAATGGACAAATAACCAATGAATTTAGTTGCTATGGCTTAAGTTCTACAAGTTCTGTTCCTGTATTTTAGTTAGGTTTATTCACTGCCGTGCAGGCAGCTTAGAAATACAAATAGATATTTTCTGCTACATTAGCTTACAACGGCAGTAATAAAACGATGGGTATTAAAGGCAACTTTTCCGCTATATCCGAAACCCCAGAATCCGATTACGCCAGTTATTTTTATCAATGTATAGCGTAAAACCCCGTCTCTTCAGGGCGGGGATGTAAGCGGCTCAGTTCGCACAAGTAATCATTATGGCGTTCTTTGTTGTTTAAGGTACTGATTAATTTTCATGAGTTAAACAAAATGGGTGCTAGTATAGCAACATGAAAAAAACCCTACGCA
>CAIVYW010000176.1 GCA_903910205.1 uncultured Methylococcaceae bacterium
CATGATTAAAGCCCTCTTTGCCTGCCAGCGAAATGCGTGTTGATAATTCACCCTCAATAGCGGCCTCAACCATTGCATTAATATCATTTTCAGCAGCCACTTGGTCGGTACGATCACGCCATTCAACAACTGAGCCTACTCGTTCATTTTTATCAGTAAGAATCGGATTAGCCGTCAATGTAAAAGTACGCACACCGACTTGTATTTCTGCGCGATGAGTGTTGGTAAAGGTTGCTAATAAGTTACGTTGATGAGCAGGATTTTTATGGAACTGATCCATATTAGAGCCTAGTATGGTAGCGACTCTAAAATTAGGCAGTGCCTTACGAATATCAGCTTCCGCGTTCGTCAACATCGCTGTGACCGATTTATTCATGTAAATAATATTACGTTCGTTATCGGCAATCATAACGTTAGTGATCACATTATCCAGCGCATTACGAATACGTGTGTTTTCAGCAGCTAGCTTTTGCTGATGTTCAGTAGTCGCCAATTGCTCGGTCATATCAAGCCATTCGGCCACAGCACCTAAACGCTCACCCTTATTACCAATAACGGGGTTAGCCGTTACTTGTAAAATACAGTTACCAATGTTTATTTTGGCAACATAGGTAGCATTTAATTGGGCGAGCATTTGTGCTTGATGCGCAGGGTTTTTGTGAAAACTATCGATATTAACGCCTATCAAGCGTTCAGCGTTAAAGTTAGGTAACTGCTTACGGATATCAGCCTCTGCTTCTTTAAGGATTTTTTTAACAGAAGCATTGACATAAATAATATTGCGATCATTGTCTGCAATCATCACGCCAGTACTTACATTATCAAGAGCTGATTTTGCGCGTTGATTAAAGTCAGAATTAAGCTTTGCTGCTATCAATGTGTTTATAGTCGCGTTCATATTGTTCTTAAAAGAACTGTATTCGCCCTTATAATCACCTTCAATCTTTTCTGGAATATCGCCCTGAGCAATTCGTCCTAAATAGCTGGTGGTTAAATCGAGTAACGCTTTTAACTGAACGTTAGTCTCCTTGTTACGACGAGCCTCTTCTGATCTCTTAGTAAATGCAAGTTGAGTGGTTTTCAATGCCTTCATAAGAGGGGCGGCAATATCAGTACCTGAAGTTTCAATCTGACCTGTAAAATCGCCTTCAGTCATTTTATCAATAATTTTTACGGCCTCGTCTATACGAGACTGTACTGCTTTATTTCCAAAAAGTGCCATATTTATTCCCCTTGCTTTACTAAAATGTAAAAAACTGATGTGATTTTGTATATTAATCTTTATAAATGTCAGGAAGCGATGCTAGTAATCATTTCCATTTCATTGGACGACATTAACCGTTCGATATCGACTAGAATAATCATGCGTCCATCTACTGTACCTAAGCCGGTGATGTAACGGGTTGCTGGTGTTGATCCAAATGAGGGTGCGGCATGAATCATCTCAGGTGTGAGTGCGATAACGTCAGAGACCCCATCTACGACCATCCCGACAACTTGACCTGCAACATTTAAAACAATGACCACTGTAAACTCGTTGTAAAGTACCTTAGCTAGATTAAATTTGATACGCATATCAATCACTGGCACGATTTCACCTCGTAGATTAATCACGCCTTTGATGAATTCTGGAGAATTAGCGATCTTAGTTACAGTTTCATAGCTACGAATTTCTTGTACAGCAAGTATATCGATACCGTATTCTTCATCACCCAATGTGAAGGCTAGGTGTTCTTTACCAATGATCCCTCCCACTAATGATTCTTGATGGTCTTGCATAAAACTCTCCACTTTTTAAGTTTCACCTGTCTCTATGTTTGTTCAGGTTGCTAAAATTAAACTGTTTATTGATCCTTTCAACAAAGATCGGTCATGAGTGCAACCACTCTGCCATCATTTAGCTAAGATTAAAATTTTCCCTGTGATCTCTGTTAGAGGCAGCACATGATCGGTACAGCCTAATTTAAAGGCTGCTCCAGGCATGCCCCAAACCACACTCGAGGGTTCATCTTGTATGATAGTTTTAGAGCCTGCCTCATGCATGCTTTTCATGCCTAAAGCGCCATCTGCGCCCATGCCCGTTAATAAGACCGCAACAGCATGAGCACCTACCTGTTTGGCTACCGAATGAAACAGAACATCAACAGAAGGCTTATGTCTATTAACAAGCTCTCCATCATTTAATTGAATAAGATATCGAAAACCTTCCTTAATAACCGTCATGTGTCGATCGCCTGGCGCTAAGTAGATATGACCCTTCTCAATAACTTGACCGTGTATTGGAATACAAGCCGTCATCTGAGATACTGAATCAATATGTCTGACCAAAGATTCACTAAAGGCCGCAGGTAAATGTTGAACAATCAATACGGCATGCGTATCTGCAGGTAAATCTTTAACGACGAATTTAATAGCTTCTGTACCGCCCGTAGAAGCGCCAATTGCAATTAATTTATGGCTAATCGTCGTTGCTTTTCTTGCGACATCTGCTTTAGGTTTAATAATCAAGGTAGTATCAGTGCTTTTACTACTTAATAATCTATTGTTTATGCTGCTAAGATTAGCTCGTGCAGCCATTTTTACTTTAGCAATAACTTCATCTGCGTAGTTATTAATCGCACTAACCACATCAACTTTTGGCTTAGCAATAAAATCAACAGCACCCAAGGTTAGTGCCTCCAAAGTAACTTCGGCACCTTTTTCTGTGAGTGTTGAAATCATTACTACGGGTGTCGGTCGCAATCGCATCAGATTTTTCAAAAAGGTAATGCCGTCCATATGTGGCATTTCTATATCGAGTGTTAATACATCGGGATTCAATTGCTTAATCATCTCTCTGGCAATAAGAGGGTCAGCGGCCACCCCCACCACTTCTATATCAGGTGATGAGTTTAATATTTCAGTTAATATTTTTCTAATTAAAATTGAATCATCAATGATTAATACCCGTATTTTATTCATGCACTACCTTGTTAGATTTATATTCATTGAGTACTGCGAGCGATGATAGCTTTTTAAAAAAGCTCAACTTCACCACCTACAGGCTCATTTTTAAGAACATTCAAATACCGACTTTCTCTTTGAGCAATCGTATCATTATGTAAGTCTTGAATTTTTTTCATACGCACTTTCCCTGTTTTGGGGAAATAAATAATTTTTCTAGGATAGATGTCACCTAAATCATGAGATAACAGATTTAAGCCTTCCTGATCAATGTAATCCAAAACAAAATCAATATTTTTAATGCCAACATCTGTTAGCATCGGAATAATCTTACCACCGCCAAATACTTTTAATTCTAAGTTCTTTCTTTTTCCACCATTACTCAAAATGGTATTGATTAAATGCTCCATGGCGTAATTTCCATAACGAGTTGCCTGCCCAACAATCGAGTCACTACTTTTCTTTAATTTATCTGAAGTGGTTATGGGTAGCATAAAATGATTCATGCCACCGATACCTATTTCTCTATCTCTAATACAGGCAGATACACATGAGCCCAAAACCGTTGTAATCAATTCATTATCTTGTGTCACGTAATATTCACCAGGCAAGATTTTGGCAGCAATGAGGTCAAAAGTCTTATCCCAGTAACGATTTATATGTTCAAAGCCCATTACCGAAGGTTTACTGATATTAATAGTTTTATTATTCATTGTGAATAATCTTTCCCCGTATATATTACATCCAACCCATTCACCTATTACCGCAATTAATCGCTATCAGCCACCTATACTATAAACAAGGCTATTTCAGGTGTCGATACCTAGTTCATCCAGCAAGCCCAGTAATCGTGCCGATTCTATAAATTTTAGAGACGGGTTTGTAATGATGACTTGTTTTTGATTCTTGATAGCATCTTTTTTTAATGCAAAGAGTAATTGTAAGGTCGCAGTATCTACAGAGTTAACTTTAGAGGCATTGATTTCAATGGCGTCATTTTCAGTATACGATTTTTTAAGTCTTTCATACAGCGTAACGACATTTTGAATAGTTAAGGTTGCATCAAGTTCAATGAAGGGTTCACTGTCTTCATCTGCCGTACTGCATTGAAAATCATCTTGCTCGTCTAATAATAAATCGTCTAATCCATCAGTTTTATCGTTGCTACTGTCGGCTGCAAAGAATTCAGCTTCGCTTTTACTCTCTATTTCTTTTCTATCTTCATTAGCGTTGTTTTGTGCGTTCATAATTTCACTGCTCATTACCGCCTCATTAATAAAGTTATTTTAATCACTAGTCGGCATGAGCCGTTACTTTAAATCATCAGCTATCTCATAGGTGATTTTTATTATGAAACCTGATGTTAGAATTAATTTTCGCAAATTTCACAGGCAGTAAGTATACCTTAATTCTTGGCTTTGATAATGCCAAGTAAACGTTTCAAAAGCACTATGGTTAATTTGATGTCCCGTGCCTTCAATAATGATCTTGATTATAACAATACCTTCGCCAAAAGTTAGGCCGCCCTGGCGTGAATTCTGCCGATTTCTGCGGCCTCGAAAATTCGGTTGTCGATTAAAAACTCTTCGGCATTTATGCCAAGTGAGTTAATAATCCGGCGCGTATATTTTCTGGC
>CAIVYW010000177.1 GCA_903910205.1 uncultured Methylococcaceae bacterium
ATCCATTCTTAGTCAATATTAAGCTGAAAGATGAAAACATCGCAGTAAGCATTAAACATTAACTTGTTGAAAAATATAGCCATAAAAATAATACAAAAGTATAAATGGGGGGTGCGGAATGTCGGTTAGAGAAATGATGCTAACTATTTATTAGAAAATACTTCTATTACGCACAGGAAAACCAACATAACTTAGGAACGAGCACGACACACTTCGGCAAGCTCAGGACGACCTGTATCTGAGTTTCAAGATGCTCAACTTATTTCATGCACGTTCCTAAGCCGTTACCGTAAAAAGTCTTTAATAGCTTCTTTAAGAACTATTGCCGCATCAGTTTCACTAAATATACTTTTTTCAGCCCCTTCCTCTTCCACATAAAACAATGTGATTGGCTTTCTTGGTGTAATCAGTTGGATGATTGAACTCATTAATTGATGGGTAATAGCATTTTCAACAAACTGCTGGTCATATAATAATGCGTAAGCGGCTATAACAGGCTTTGTTTCGTTGGCTAGTAATTTAACGGGTATATTAGGTTGTTCTGAATAGTGTATTTCTTCAACCATTTTTAGATCTTTACCATAAGATAAAGCAAGCTCTGGATGATGATATAACCTTTTATGATCATAGGACCGTCCTACAAACAAACGCACTGACTTACCTTGTTGATTTGTATAGATACGTTCGATCCAATCGTAACAAGCAAAAGTATTTTGCCCCCATTCTGACTGACGTTGAGTCGGTTTTGATATATAAGAACCTAATACTTGGCTAATTTGACGAGTCGATAAATTATCGCCTGTTTTTAAATTCAAATAGCTATGAATAATCGTTGGAATCAATGCCAACATGATAAGGATTATTACTGGCAAAGCATGGCGTGTAGACATCATAGTTTTTTCTCAATGAAATTTTTATGATTAATTGGATTTTTTCCAATGATGAATAGTATGGGTAAAGCCACCATAAAGGTTAATAAGCCTGATAATTCATGTGCTGATGTCGCTAAAATATTCAAACCATAGTAATTAACTAATAATGCGAGTACCAACACTCTTATTATATTGACGCCTATAGCAAGAGGTGTAGCTATCAATAAGAGAATTATTCTCCTTTTTGTAGAAGTACAAAAATAAGCTGTCAGAATCGCAATGGTTATTGCTGCATAAAGCGTTGCAAAACCACTACAGGCATCTGCAACCATTAATGTACCGCCCTCTATTTCTAATAGAGTTCCACTTGTAAAAACGGGTATACCCATTTGACTTAATATAAATGCAACACTTTTTGTCGCAATATGCCTGAGTATTAGGTGTATAGTTTCTGTAAAAACTAAAGGAATCGGCAATGTAAGTAACATGGTTAATAAAGGAAAAAGTATGACCTTTGTTTTTACCGTACCTAAAAATAACAGTGACAAACCTATAAGCGATGAAAACATTGCAAAGCTAGACAGTAGTTGCGTGTTAATGCCAGTATCTAACATATATAACAGTAAGCTCGGAATTAAAATAATATATCCCCACGAATTAGAACTGAAGGGTAAGTATTTTAATTTTTGTAATTCTCTCCATATTAAATATATTACCAAGGCAAATACTAAAATACCATGACCATTTTGCCAAACACTCATAGTCCATCTGTCCCAAAGCCACAATAAGCTAGGCATATATAATATTAATAATAATATTGTAATTATCCAAAATAACCATTGATGTTGTGTTTCAAAATAGTCATCTTTTTTAATACCCTTATTCGCTATACTTAAGCTATTCATTTGTTTGTATTCCATATTTTTCAATTAGACTATATAGAGTAGGTCTTGTTACACCCAAAAGTTTTGCTGTATTAGATACATTATTGTTGCTATGCATTAAGGCGTTTTTTATAGCAATGATTTCCGCTGACTCTCGAACTTCTTTTAAATTAACGCGCATTGCAGTATCAATGTTTTTTTCAAGCTCTAAATCTTTAAAGGTAATATTGATGTTATCTGACAGTATTACCGCCCTTTTAATTTTATTTTCAAGTTCTCTGATATTACCAGGCCATGAATAAGCATCAATAGCCGCTACCGCTTCCAAACTAAAACTTTTTATTTTTTTATTATGTATCACGCAATATTTTTTTAAAAAAGCAATTGCAATGACTATTGCATCCCCCTCTCTTTCCCTTAATGGAGGAATGTCAATGACTATCTCACTAATTCTATAATACAAATCTAATCTAAATTTCCCGTTATTAATTTGTGCTTCTAAATTTTGATGGGTTGCACAAATAATACGCACATCAATTGGAATTTCTTGTCGACCCCCAATACGCTCGATCGTTCTTTCTTGCAAAAAGCGCAATAATTTTGATTGTAATAAAATAGGCAGATCACCAATTTCATCTAAAAATAAAGTCCCCTTATTTGCATATTCTATTTTTCCTTTTTTTTGTTGAGAAGCTCCTGTATATGCCCCTTTTTCATAACCAAATAACTCACTTTCTAGTAAGTTTTCAGGTATTGCCGCGCAATTTACTGCCACAAAGGCTTGATTAGAACGATCACTTAAACTGTGTATTGCTTTTGCGAGAACTTCCTTTCCTGTACCGCTTTCTCCCATTAACAATACCGTTGCATTGGTCGGTGATATTTTTTCAATAGTGCTGCATAACTCTTGCATTTTTTTACATGAAGCAATGAGACCCTCTAGAGGCTCAATTGTTTTTTTCTGCAATAATTGATGTTCATTTTCCAAATCATTCAATTGAAAAGCACGCTCTATAATTAAATTTAATATATCGGTATCAATAGGCTTTTGATAGAAGTCGTAAGCGCCCATCGCTACGGCTTTAACTGCATTTGCCCTATCATCATTGCCGGTGACAACAATTATTTTGGTTGCCGGTGCGAGCTTAAGGATTTCTTCCAATGTTTTTAAGCCTTCACTGGCATTAGCAGCATCTGGCGGTAATCCTAAGTCTAAGGTGATCACACTTGGTACAAAGCGTCTTAATGCTGCAACCGCTTCACTTCTATTACCGGCTATTACCGTGTGATACGACTCAAAACTCCATTTTAATTGTTTTTGTAGGCCAAGATCATCTTCTACAATTAGTAAAACTTTTTTATCTTCCAAGTTATAACCTTCTGTTTAATTTGATTATGATTTACTGCATATTCATTTTTATTAACTATCGTTTAGTTAGAGCCTCTCATCTATCATGATGCGCCAATGATTTATAACTTATTTTTTCAGATAGGAAAATTATTCATCTGCATAAATAGCGTATCTAAAAAACTAACGGCGTATCATTCAAAACAATTTATATACATTTTTTATGATGGCTCATGAGCTATAAGCCACTGCTCTAACATTATTAACAACCAAATCATGACACCATAATAAGAAGCATGTCCTTTTTGATGTAATTGGATGATATTTTTTATATAAACTGGATTTACAATACCTCGCTTTGAAAAGCTAAATAAATTATCTAAAGCAAATTGTTTTAACTCTTTATCCTGAGCCATCCAAACTCCAAAAGGTAAACCAAACCCTTGTTTACTTTTGATTAAGGTTTCTTTAGGTAAGAAATTTTGCATACTTTTCTTATAAAATGAGCGTAATTCAAAGCCTTGCATTAACCATTTTGATGGAATTCCAGCAGAAAACTTCACTAAATCTTCTTGTAACATCGGATATTGAACCTCTACACCCGCAAGCTCACACATACGATTAACTTTTCTTAAGTCATTATCTGCCAATGTAAATTTTCCATCTAAGTGCAGCATCCGCTTTAATAAATCATCGGTGTTAGCTCTATTATAAGTTGATCGACAATTTGCAATCGGTATCTCAGGATCAATTTTTTTTAAAAACTCTTCAGAAAAAAACTCCAATAGCGGACTACGATGTAAAAAATTATACGTTTCTAAACGATCAGGCATATTAATTTTAGCCTGCTCAATATAACTTTGTAATTTACTTAAAAAGGGTATGTTATTTGCCATAGGCACAATGACTGCTTTAGAAAAATCAGGCAGATAACGATAATATTCAAATAACTTTTGCTTGGCATAACGACTGTTACCGGCAAATATTTCATCTCCGCCATCTCCAGCCAACAATCTCGTCATGCCTCTTTCACGCGCAAATTTAGCACAATAATAACTTGGTACAGCCGAGGCATTACCAAAGGGTTCATCATATGTTTGAGCAATTAACGGTATTGAATTTAAAACATCTGCGGGTGAAACATAATATTCATGTAAATTCACTTTAAAATGAGCGGCTACTATCCGAGCATAAGCCATTTCATCATAACCTTCGGCATCAAAGCCCATAGTAAAGGCATCAACTTTATGAGCAGCAAATTGTTGAAAAAACCCCGTTACCGTACTACTATCAAGTCCTCCACTTAAAAAAACACCTGTTTCTTTATCTGGTAGACATGTGGCAATAGATTGACCTAGCTGTGTATGAACCTGCTCCATCAATTTTAGTTTTGTAAAAGTGCTTTCTGTGTAATCAGACTGCCAGTAAAAATCACGCAAGTGCTTATTACTATTAATCTCAATGAATTCACCGGGCTGTAGTTTTAAAATATCCTTATAAATAGATCCTGGGCTTGGAATCATATGCGCATAAAGATAATTAAAGATACCCTGAGGATCAATGACTTTATTAACGCCAGGATGCGCAATAATATGATCTAACTTAGACCCGAAAACAAATAAACCTTGTTGGTAATAATATGCTAAAGGTCGAATACCGAGCCGGTCATTAGCTAGCAACGCATAATATCGCTCAGGCTCTATAATACAAAATGAAAAAGGCCCATGAATTTTATTAAGCACTAAACGCCCATATTTTATAAAACCAACAGCTAATGCCCGAGATGAGTCGCCTTTACTTGCGATCTTTGCTAATTCATCATCACTCCAATAAGGATCACCCTCAACAATTACGACTAAACGTGAAGATTGATAAATACTAGGAGCTGACCTAAGCCCATATCCAGCGACTTCTGCAAGGTTTTGATGCCTAGCTACACCAGAATAGAGGCTGTTTAACGATTTTAATGCTGCGCTTTGTTGTTCAATACAACTTATGTCAAACGTTTTTTCTGTAGTTGAAAGCCAACCGTAAATAGTCCCCATAATGCTTACTCTAAAATGGTAGTTATGCTTATATTGAGTCAAAACTATAATAGTTATGAGTATGATTTTCTGATCTAACGATGTATATTTTTGATTATTTTTTTACTAAAAATTTATGCTATTAGTCTTAAATAGATGAAAAGAATGCTTAGTTTTGAATACAACTTTTTCTTAGCGTGATGAATATAACCCTTTAATATTCGATATATTTTATATGGTAGATGATTTTACGTTTAGGCATCAATTCTAACACTAAAACTCTACTTCTCTGAGATCTAAAATATCAAATTATTTCGGTATAATCAAGTTCTTCATTTTAATTTTTCTATATTTTTAATTCTGTTGCTTTTTTAGCCACTACTCAGAAAGGTTTAACGACAGCTAAGATGATGATACTGACTAAAAAAATAACGGGAACTTCATTCATCCAACGATAATAAACATGGCTATGAGAATTACGATCATACTTAAAATCATGCAGCCACACACCGCAAATATAATGATAGATTACCATTAATCCTAATAAGGTAAGCTTTATAGTTAACCACCAAACACCGGCATATAGCACCCACGCATAATCAAGTAACATCCAGATACCAAATATAAAGGTTGCTATCATACCGGGCGTCATGATGCCATAAAATAACTTACGCTCCATTACCTTAAATCGTTCACTGCTTATTTTATCTGTACTTTGTGCATGATAAACAAATAAGCGAGGTAAATAAAATAAGCCCGCAAACCAAGTAACCATAAAAATTAAGTGTAAAGCTTTTATCCAAAGCATGGTTTATCCCCTTATCATTTTTTCAATTAAGCTTCTAATTTTTTCTAAATTAAAAGCTCCCGTAACTGGTACTATAACATTGCTTTTTTGATCTATCACAAATGTACTTGGCGTTAGTTCTATGTTGCAAAATGCTGGTCATCAATTTAAGACACGACAGCTTAGCTTAATCGTTCACTTTTAGACAAGGTTCTCCTAAGCGCAAACAAAGGGCGAAGAGTTAAGCCTAATATCTGTCACACCTTAAGTTGCTAGCCTCCTAGACTTAATCTTTCGCCCTGAGCCTTTCATCTGGGCTGAAACTGTCGCGCTTTACGTTGGAAGCCCAAATACTTTTGCGATTTCTGAATTAAGATTTTATCTTCATAGTCTTATTCGAATAATAAAACATGGCTGTGCCAATAATAATCATAGGCAATGACAATACTTGCCCCATAGTAACCCAGTCTAATGCTAAATACCCTAATTGGGTGTCAGGCATTCTATAAAATTCAACTATAAATCGGAAACATCCATAAAAAAACAAAGCTAATCCGGTGGTTGCTCCCACAGGTCTCATTTTTCTTGAATACAACCAAAGCAAAATAAATAAAACGACTCCTTCTAAAAAAGCTTCATAGAGCTGTGAAGGATGTCGCGCTAAAGATCCACCATTTGGAAATATCATAGCCCAAGGTACTTCTGTGATTTGGCCCCATAATTCTGAATTAATAAAGTTACCGATACGACCGGCACCTAATCCAATGGGTGCCAACGGTGCAATAATGTCTGTTAATTGTAGTATTGAACATTGATTTTTTTTTGCAAAAAACCACATTGCTACAAATACGCCTAACATACCACCATGAAAAGACATGCCACCCTGCCAGATCTTAAATAGTATTAATGGATTACTTAAAAATTCACTAAAATTATAAAATAGAATATATCCAATTCTACCCCCTAAAATCACTCCTAAAGCACCATAAGTGACTAAATCTTCTATGGCCTCTGGCTTAATTGGCGACCAAGACTTTTTTGCACGCATTTGTCCTAAAAACCAAACAGCCGCAAATCCAATCACATACATCAATCCATACCAATGAACTTTTGCTGGCCCTATGCTAAATATTACAGGATCTATTTTAGGATAAGTAAGCATAATTAAACGTCCAAGTTAGTTACATCTAATGCATTTTTAACAATGAAATCACGTCGCGGCTCAACCACATCTCCCATCAAAGTTGTGAAAATCTCATCCGCAGCAATAACATCTTCAATTCTGACTTGTAGCAATCTGCGATTGTTGGAGTCTAGTGTTGTTTCCCACAATTGCTCAGGATTCATTTCACCTAGCCCTTTATAACGCTGTATATGCTGTCCTTTTTTTATTTCTTTCATCATCCACTCAAAGGCTTGCTTAAAATTAAGCACTGGGTGCTGACGTTCTCCCATTTGCATATAAGAGCCGTCATTAAACATGCCCAGCGTATCTTGGGCATATTGAGCTATTTTTTGATAATCCTTACCGTTAAAAAACGTTGATGGCAAAATAAATGTTTTGGTAATACCGTGCAAGCGCTTATTAATTACCGCAGAAAAATCATTGCTTCCTCTATAGTCTAGCTCTATTTTAAAGACGGCTTTACTATCAGACTGTTCCAGTTGTTGTTGTAATTTTTCAAACCATGCAGCAAGCTTTTGCTGGTCTTTTTTAATGTCATCGGTAATGACCGTCATATAAGAAAACTGTTCTAAAAACACATCGTCATATCGTCTAGATAAGCGATTAATAACACTAACAACCCCCGTATACTCTTTAGCCAATTTTTCTAACCCTTGTCCCTGTATTGGCAAAGACGCTTCATCGGTAAAAAGCTGGGCTTTATCAAGCGCTAATTGAATTAAATATTCATTTAGTTGAGCATCGTCTTTAACATAATGCTCTTGTTTGCCTTTTTTAACTTTATATAAAGGTGGCTGTGCAATATAGATATAGCCTTTTTCAACGATCTCAGGTAATTGCCTATAAAAAAATGTTAATAACAAAGTTCTAATATGCGAGCCATCTACATCGGCATCGGTCATAATAATAATTCGATGGTAACGCAGCTTTGCAAGATTATATTCTTCTTTACCGATGCCGCATCCCAACGCTGTAATTAATGTCCCTACCTCTTCCGAAGAAATCATTTTATCAAAGCGTGCTTTTTCAACATTTAGAATCTTACCTTTTAACGGTAATATAGCTTGAGTGCGTCGATCTCTACCTTGCTTTGCTGAACCGCCAGCAGAATCTCCTTCCACTAAAAACAATTCAGACAAGGCGGGATCTTTTTCTTGGCAATCAGCCAATTTTCCTGGCAGTCCAGCGATATCTAATGTGGTTTTTCTTCGAGTCATTTCCCTTGCCTTACGTGCAGCTTCTCTTGCGCGCGCGGCATCGATAATTTTACCAACGATAGTTTTTGCTATTTGTGGTTTTTCTAACAAAAACTCCTGTAATTTTTCATTCATCGTTGATTCAACCAGCGGCTTTACCTCCGAAGAAACTAATTTATCTTTGGTTTGCGATGAAAACTTTGGATCAGGTACTTTAACTGAGAGTACCGCTGTTAAACCTTCTCTGGCATCATCACCGGTAGTTGATACCTTTTCTTTTTTAGCTAAACCGCTGGCCTCTATGTACTGATTGATGGTACGAGTTAAAGCACCTCTAAATCCAGCCAAATGACTTCCACCATCACGCTGAGGAATGTTATTGGTATAACAAAAAACATTTTCTTGATAAGAGTCATTCCATTGCATTGCAACTTCTACCGTAACGCCTTCTTTTTCTGCAATAAAATGGAAGACCTCAGGAAATAAAGGTGTTTTATTTTTATTAAGATGTACTACAAACGCGCTGATTCCACCTTCAAATTCAAAAACATCTTGTCTATCTGTGCGCTCATCATTGAGGCTTATACGTACCCCTGAATTTAAAAATGATAACTCACGTAATCTTTTTGCCAAAATATCATAATGAAACTCTACATCAGTGAAAGTTTCCGTACTCGGTTTAAAATTAATTAAAGTACCGGATCCTTCTGCTGGGCCAACTGACGCTAATGGAGCAACCGGATTGCCCATACGATATTGTTGTTTATAGAGCTGGCCATTTTTACGCACCTCTAAATTTAACTCTTCAGATAACGCGTTCACTACTGACACACCAACGCCGTGCAAACCTCCCGACACCTTATAAGCATTGTCGTCAAACTTACCTCCAGCATGAAGAATGGTCATAATAACTTCTGCGGCTGATCGTCCCTCTTCTTTATGAATATCGACTGGAATTCCACGACCATCATCAGAAACGGTAACTGATCCATTGCTATGTATAACAACCTTTACTTCTTTACAATATCCAGCTAACGCTTCATCAATGGAATTATCAACAACTTCAAACACCATATGATGCAAGCCAGAGCCATCATCTGTATCGCCAATATACATTCCTGGTCGTTTTCTAACCGCGTCCAGCCCCTTCAGAACTTGGATATTTGAACTATCGTATTGTCCGCTATTGTTACTCATGATTCTCTCACTTTACTGTAGTTGTGAATGTTCCACATGAAACATTACACTTGTATTATATTGCCGTGTTCCACGTGGAACATTTTGTAATTTTCTATATGACTTAAATCGCCAAAATCAGATGGCTCTGTAGTAGTAATAAATACTTGGCATTGTAACTCAATCAAATAGTGTAGTAATTTGGCTCTATTAATAAGATCTAATTCAGCTGCAAAATCATCTATTAGAAAACAACCAACATTGCTATGTTGATTCTTAAGTAACTGCATTTGCGCTAACTTTAAACTCATCACTAATAATTTAAGTTGGCCTCGAGAAACAAAGTCTTTAGCTAAACGACCACCGACCATTATTTGAATATCAGCACGGTGAGGCCCACTATGAGTAAATCCAAAACGAAGGTCTTTATCAAGATCTTCTATAAAAACACATTCAAACGCCTTATCTGTATTCCACCCTGATAAAAAACGTAAGTCCACATCACTAAGATCAAGAAACTTTGCAACGATTTCTATAAATACAGGTTTAAATTTAAGCACATAACTTTGCCGGTAATTGTTGACCATTGTACCGTAATAAACCAATTCGTTATTCCAAACATTCAGTTGTTTGAGAGCTCGAGTTTTTAATAATGAATTACGTTGAGCTAAAGCTTTTTTATAATTACGCCATGCAAGTAAAAAATCTTCATTATCATTAAAAACCCCCCAATCTAAAAACTCTCTTCTTAGTTGAGGCGCGGCATCAAGTAATTCATAGCTTTTAGGGTGAATGACTTGTAAAGGCAATGCATAAGCTAAATCTGCTTTTTTATGCGTGGTTTGATAATTGATTCGGCAACAATAACTTTTGCTATCAACTTGTACACCTAAATGAGATGTGGAGCCATTCATCTGCAAAACATCAGCAGAAACAACCAGCTGTAACTGTGAAGAATTAATAACCGATTTAATTGCAGTGGAACGAAAAGATTTAATGCGTCCTAATAAAAAAATGGCTTCGAGAAAGGCGCTTTTACCACTCGCATTTTTTCCAACAATAAAATTTAATGTTGGCGAAGGATAAATCGCAGCCATAATAATATTTCGTACAGAGCTAATATGTAGCTTAACTATTATCATTGCAATTTATGTACGGAATAAAACAATCAACTAGATTCTGACTCAGCATCGAAGAATAAATCGGGGTCAACAATATTGAACTTAACTATTCTAGCCGTAATATTAAGGTTGATCTCGCCAAATAGAGTAAGGGTGACTGGCTAAATTATTATTGTAATAACGATGATCAGAAGTAACTTCTTTACCTAGCCAAGCAGGCATTGAAAAAGCCGCTCCCACTTCAGGTAATTCAATTTCAGCGATAATTAAACCGATATTATCACCTTCAAACTCATCTATTTCCCAAGTATTACTGTCATCAATAATAATATGACGCGTTTTTTCTATAATGGGTTTTTTACATAAATTAGTGATTATTTCTTGTGCGTCAGACAGTGGGATTTCATATTCATATTCATGCCTATGTGTGCCAATAGTGGCACTTTTAATATTTAGCCAAGCATGATCATCACTTATTCTTACTCTTATCGAGCTTGTGGCTACTGAACTTAAATAGCCTTGTTTATATTTCACAGAATAACTAATGTGTTTGCGCCAATCATTATTGGCTAATAAAAATTTGTGCTCTATTTCTACAGCCATGTTTATGACCTACAATTATTACTGCCATCACAATAGGGGGGCGTTTTGGTTTCTGAGCAGCCACATAAAAAAATAGCGCTAGTTGATTCGGCTATGAATTTAACCGATTTCTTATCTGAAAACTCACGGTGAGCATTATCACACAAGGGCATGTTTTTACTAAACCCACAACTACACCATGAATATTTTGTTCCGGCTTCAACGAAGATTTCTAAAGGTGCGTTAGTTTTAGTTGTCATTTATTTCTTAATGGTTTGTAGATTTAACGTGAAAGATCAAGATGTAAATAATTCAACAAAAAACCTGAATACTGACGGGGGGTATTAAAGAGAACAATAAAGTTATATACAGAGCATTGCCTAGTAAATAACTAAAGCTTCATAGGCATAACGATAAACTTATAAGTACGTTGATCTGGATCACTAATAAAACAACTACTGCCATTAGTCGCTATCGTTAAAACTGCAAAATCAGAATCTAGATTTGAAACAGCATCAAGTAAATACTGAGAATTAAACGCTATGGATAGGGAGGGCCCCATATACTCAATAACTATTTCTTCTTCAGCTTCATCGTGTTCAGGATTATGAGTACTAATTCTTAAGCTATTACTCGTAATATCTAAAGTTACCCCTTTAAATTTTTCATTCGATAAAATAGCAACACGCGTTAAAGCTTCTTTTAAAGCAGGCTTTTGTATCTGAATAGGACTAATAAACTCTTGCTTAAATACCTTGCTAAAATCTGGGTATTTAGAGTCAACTAATTTTGCTGAAAAAATTATATTATTAATAATAATACGTATATTGTTCGTAGAAAAATAGACCTGTAATTCTAAGTCTGGATCATCTAATAAACGACCAAGCTCAATCGCACCTTTTCTAGGAATAATTATTCGAGTGTCATAGCCAGTATCTTGATCTAAATTATCTTCATAAATAGATAACCGATGCCCATCAGAAGCAACTAATTTAATTTTATTATTACTTACATTAAGCATTAATCCGTTTAAATAATAACGAACATCCTGATTTGCCATACTAAACAGGGTCTTATCTAGTGCTTTTTTTAATTTACGAGCATTAATAAAAAAATAATGACTTAACTCAGTTTCAGAAAATTCAGGGTAATTTTCAGATGACAAACAATTTAATGAAAATCGACTGCGATTAGATAAAATTTTCACTTTATCATTTTGTAATTCAAATTTAATTTCTGCCCCGCTAGGCAATAATCGACAAATATCTAAAAATTTTCTTGCAGGAACTGTAATGGTTCCAGGTGTTGCAGAATCAGTCGCTATTTTAGCAATAATCTGAATTTCAAGGTCAGTGCCTGTTAAGCAAATTGAATCTTCTTCTACAACTAATAAAACATTAGACAAAATAGGCATTGTTTGCCTTTTTTCAATAACACTCACAATTTGTTGTAAGGGCGTTAACAGATCTTCTCTATTAATAATAAATTTCATTTATTTTATATTGGGAAAATAAGCTTAATAAAAAGCCAAGAAAAAAGTTCTAAAATCATTAAAAATAATAAAGACCGTTATAAATACTCGATTGAGTACTTATCTACAAAGGGTAGGTTAAGATAGATGTGTTATTTTTTGTGCGTATACACGCCCTATTTAAAAATGAGCAATGCGTTAAATAATTAAGAAATATCATCACTACAAGTCCATTTTATCAGCGAAAAAGCTATGAAACTTGCATGATTATATAGTCGTCGAAGCACATATGCTAGTATTTTGTCCCGTTAAACAAATTGCTAAAAAATAATCTATGTGAATATCAACGCTTAAAAAAAGCATTGTACGAGTAAGATATTGAATTATTTCTTTGTATAATTATATAAGATATTTCTTAAAAGATTATTACTATTAGTAAGTCAATTATCTGTGGATAACTAGCTGTATGCTCCTATACACATAGCTTAAGGGTTGTTTATAACTTGTGTTTATCTACACAGGTAACCTGTGGATAACATTTGTATAAAAATTTATACCCAACTTAATAACAGGTTATCCACAGACTTAGTAACAGGCTGTCGGAGGCGAAAATCAGACATTACCATAATTTTCTCAATGTTTTATTTGGAGGATTGTTAAGATAAAAGCTATTTTCGACATGGTTTGAATGGATAAACAAGATATTATGATGGATAATGCGATTTATATTTATCCGTTAACTAAGTAGTGAATTAATGAAACAAAAAATAGAGGGTTTAATTAGCCAAGCTGTTGAATCACTTATAGCAGAAGGTGTGTTGAATTTGGAGACTACACCAGCGATTATGATCGAACGCACCCGTGATGTTCAACATGGTGATTTCGCATCAAATTTGGCCTTGGTGTTAGCAAAACCAGCAAAATTAAATCCTCGTCAATTAGCTGAAAAAATTATTGCAGCACTGCCGATTAATGACGCGATTACTAAGATAGAATTAGCGGGCCCTGGATTTATTAATTTCTTTGTTAATCCAAATACGCAATACGGTATTGTTAAGCAAATTCATGAGCTAGGACACTCTTTTGGTTTAAGTACTATGGGCGCGGGTAAAAAAGTTCAAGTTGAATTTGTATCGGCCAATCCTACCGGACCACTGCATGTAGGACATGGTCGAGGAGCCGCTTATGGTTCTGCCGTGTCTGATTTGTTAGCAGCCGTAGGCTTTGAAGTACATCGTGAATACTATGTCAATGATGCGGGTCGGCAAATGGATATATTGGCCACCAGTATTTGGCTGAGATATTTAGAAGTTTGTGGAGAGCTAGTTACTTTTCCCAGTAATGCCTATCGTGGTGATTACGCACGTACTATCGCATCAGATATTTATAACAACGATAAGGATAATTATCGCAGATCGATAGAGCTCGTATTAGAACAAATTCCAGCAGATGAACCCCAAGGTGGCGATAAAGATGAACATATCGATGCCTTGATTGTTCGGATGAAAACGTTATTGGGCCCTGTATTATATCGAGAGTTTTTTCAGATTGGCCTAGATACTATCTTAGAAGATATCAAACTTGATTTGATTGAATTTGGTGTCGATTATCAGCAATGGTTTTCAGAACGTCAGCTCATGGATGATAGTTCGGTAGTCAATGCCCTAGAACGTTTGCGTGCTGGAGGATATCTTTATGAGCAAGAAGGAGCTACTTGGTTTGCTTCAAGTCAGTTAGGTGATGAAAAGGATCGCGTTGTGATTCGAGAAAATGGCCAGTATACCTATTTTGCCTCAGATATTGCTTATCACATGAATAAACTGGATAGGGGCTTTGATCAAATTATAGATATTTGGGGCGCTGATCATCATGGTTATGTACCCAGAGTCAAGGCGGCTATTAAAGCATTAGGTGCTGATGAATCTAAACTAAATGTCTTATTGGTTCAGTTTGCCGTACTTTATCGAGGTAAAGAACGTGTACAAATGTCCACACGCTCGGGTGAATTTGTTACCTTAAGACAATTGCGTAGTGAAGTGGGTAAAGATGCCGGGAGGTTCTTTTATTTAATGCGTCGCTCAGAGCAACACATGGATTTTGATTTAAAATTAGCGACCTCAAAATCTAATGATAACCCCGTCTTTTACGTTCAGTATGCTCATGCTCGAGTCTGTAGTGTTTTACGTCAATTGGATGAAAAGGGTTGGGAAAGAAATCTATTGTTAGGACTCGATAATTTAGAAAAATTAACAGAAGAACATGAAACCGTACTATTAGGGGCCTTAGCGCGTTATCCTGAAGTATTAGAACGATCAGCAATGCAATATGAACCCCATCAATTAGTTATTTATCTGCGTGACTTAGCGCATGACTTTCACACGTATTACAATGCCCACCAATTTCTTGTTGATGATGCAGTGCTGCGCAATACCCGATTAAGCTTAATTTGTGCGGTAAAGCAGGTATTAGCTAACGGATTAGGTTTATTAAGTATTAACGCCCCCGAATCTATGTGATGACTAGAGACTATAAACCAAGGTCTAATAAACGAAAATTTACTGGGCAAAAAAGACCGTATCATGTTGAGCATGATGCGGTTGGACTATGGCGATGGATGTTAATTACCTTAGTTGTTATTTCATTCGTGGTATTTTTGGTTTATTTATTCAGCAATCACAAGACAGCTATTCCAGCGGCAGATTTAAAAGTAACACCGAATAAAGCACTTATACCAAATGCAGCCCCCATAAAAGAAGAGAAAAAGCCTGAAGTAAAACAGGGCCCTCAACCACCTCAGTTTGATTTTTATACCATATTGCCTGAAAAAGAAGTGGTCATTCCGGAGTATGAAATTAAAACTCGAACTCGGGAAGAACATGTAGGCAAGGCTAAAGAAGCTCATTATGAGTTACAAGTCGGTTCTTTTAAAATATTGAAAGAAGCTGAAACCTTAAAAACTAAATTAGCCAGTATGGGAATGGAGTCA
>CAIVYW010000178.1 GCA_903910205.1 uncultured Methylococcaceae bacterium
CTAGAACCCTCGCGATCTTCTATTCTAGCCACCAAAGCCACAAGTAACGCTTCAATATCAGACCAGCTAATATTGGCCGATATAGGACGAGAATAAATTAATTCGAGAGTTTTCAGATGTTTTCTTTTCATGACTAAATAGTATCAAATTTTAGTATCACGCACAAATAAGCATTAATTAAACCAGCGAGCAGGACGGGCTTACAAGCCAGTTCTTAAAGTTGGGCATTTCCTTAAAACTTAAAATTATTTTGGATTTAGCTACGCCCTCGATTTCTCTACGTTACATCGAGGCCACTTGCTTACAGACTTTCAGCTTAATCACCTTTAAAAATATAAACGTGGTAGGTCCCCTAATTCTTATATGATAATTTACACGTTAAGGCGTTAGCCCGATTGACCGCCATAGAAAATGATAAGAAACTGCTTCTCGATTCTGATCTTTTGCTTGCTGGATTTCCCCATGTTCGTAGGAGTGTAATAAAAATTTCACCTGATCCAGTCCTTCCGGCGTTCTAATGGCCTCATGTGGTGTTAGTCCATCTAATATCGGCAAGGGTGTATCAGCCCAATCAGCATAAAGCTGCTGAATTTTCTCCTCGATGATTTTGGTCAACAACTCCGGTGGTAGAGATTCAGACTGCTGTTTTATTTTGGTATTATTGTGCTGTGAATTGGCAATCATACCTTTAGGATCAGATATTTCTCGACTTATAAAGGTAACAGCAGCACCTGCTAAAGCTTCAAACAAAGGCCGACCTTGATCTGCATAAAGTTGAGTATGGTAAGACACCTTGATACGTTCTTGGCGCGTGCCGATATCAATACTCAGGCTACGTCGAGTCTGGCCATCGTCCCCTTCAAAGATGCGATTCCAGCCATCTTCACGACTCCCTTCAATATCAGCTTCATTGGACAGCGCTAGCTCTAAACTAAGCCAATCATTGACACGATAGTGGTCAGTGATAAACAGTAGTAATTCCCCCGTCGTATGATCGACCATTGTTGGCGTGTCTAAAGGCGTTACAAATAACTCAAGCCAGTAGTCTGGAATGAGAACGCTGGTTATCTCCTTGCCTAGCGGCGAATTAGGCTCGACGCCTTCAAATTCATTTTTGAGGTCTTCCAACAATTCAGTGACTCTAGAGCGAGGAAATGGATACACAGCACCGGATAGTTCAAAATGATTTTCAATCGGCAAAATGCGCACACCCATAAGGTCATATAGATTTGCATCTAACGAACCCGATTTCTCCAAAACAGTGACCGATTGGATTTCCGGCAACAGCACATCTTTTAAGGTCATAGATACGCCCGGTACAATACCGACAACTTCGTAAAGCCTAAGCGGAGTCGTAGAGAGAAGTTCTAACCAGTGTCGTTGTTCGATGGAGAACAGAGGTGCGCCCCTATCAAAAAGCAAGTCGATAACACGACGCTCACAACTTTTGATAGTGATTAAGCCTTCCGCCAACAACCACTCCATAGCATTGACTGTAATTCCATTACTAATACCTTCGGGCAGATTCTGTATCTGGGTATACTCATCGTCATCAAGACCACCGTAAAATGCCGTCAGAAGTGTATCGTATACTTCTTGACCGTACTTTTCAAAGAGCCAATTTAGGGCTTTAGGGGCTGTACCTGAATGACCACTTGCCAACTTTGCCTCTTCAATTTTTAAGCAGCAATGCTTATATTTTTTACCACTACCACAAAGGCAGAGATCGTTACGCCCCAATTGCTTCATTTATGCTCAATCCGATTATTAAAGAGAGTTCTATATTATCAAACAAGTGTTACATAAAAAACCATCAACTATTTGCAAGCAATAAAACAGCCCGTAGTCGCAATGAAGCAAGGCGGGAACTAGGATTTACAAATCTCAGCCCCCTTTACCCTCCTCATCCAGCCAATCGCCTTGTAATTCTTGTTCAATCCGCTCGATACTAGGAAGTTGATCTTCCAGATTCTGGGGTAAGCATTGGGCAAGTTGATATTCAGAAACGCCAATCGGTTTACTGTTATCACGCAAGGCATATTCAGCAATCACCTTGTTACGATTTTTACATAACAGCAAGCCAATGCTGGGGGCATCCTGTTCGGCTTTATAATGATCATCGACTGCTGACAGATAAAAACTCAACTGCCCGACATGTTCCGGCTTAAAATCACCCGCTTTAAGTTCGATGACCAGATAGCAACGTAATTTCAAGTGATAAAATAACAAGTCCAGATAAAAATCTTGGCCGCCAATTTCCAATGGTACTTGTTTACCCACAAACGCAAATCCTGCCCCCAATTCCAGCAAGAATTGACTGATGTGTTGAGTCAAGGCCTTCTCAATATCCCGCTCGTGTGCCGCCATGCCAAGGGAGAGAAAATCAAAAATATACGGATCTTTAAGTGTTTGTTGTGCCAGTTCGGATTGTGGTGCAGGTAAGGTTTGGGCAAAGTTAGTAGTGGCTTGGCCTTGCCGTTGCAGAACTTGGCTTTCGATTTGATGAACCAGCAAATTACGTGACCAGCCATGTTGTTGTACTAACATGGCATAGTTTAGGCGCTGTTGTTTTTCTTTTATTTGTCCGTTTTAAGGTTAAAACCACCGCCTTTTAGGCGGTTAGATTTATCTATGATTTCTTAGTTATAATAATCAAAAAATAAGAAAAGAGGGTTAACTTATGGATTATCGTTATGGAAGCCACGCGGTTTTTA
>CAIVYW010000179.1 GCA_903910205.1 uncultured Methylococcaceae bacterium
ACTATTATCGCTTGGTTATCGCTGATACAGATTTAAAACCTTTACTACTGATTTAGAGTATATTTTATGAGCAAAAAAAGTCAAGAGCATCCTTACATCCCCGCCCTGAACGGCGAGGTTTTGCGGACAAAGCATGATAAATTTTGTCTTGATACGGCAAATTAAAAGGTTTAATCACAAAAGACAGGCTGCAATCAAGAAAATAGCATTAATAACTCGTTGAAAACATAGCAATGTAGGGTTATGTGTACATAAACAAAAAGAACCTTTAATTGATTAAAAAACAGTCAATATAAAAACAGAATTTAATCGACCTTGATTTAATAGGCGTCGATGTCTATAATCCATAAGCTATTATGTTTGGAGAGTAGCGTGACGAGTAGAAAACTTTCTACTGTCAGTAAGATTTTAAGTTATCAGCTTTTAATCATACTGGTAATGACTGCTGGCTTAGCAGGTTACGGGGGCGCGAACTATGCCATGTCGAGTGCATTAGGTGGGGTAGCAGCCTTTGTACCTAACCTGTATTTTGCTTTGCGTATTCATAAAGCTGCTGGACTACCTGCTCGTAAGGTTATGAATTCCTTTTATGCGGGTGAGTCGGGAAAGTTAATACTGACAGCAGCGCTGTTTGTGCTGATTTTTAAAATACCAAACATAAAAATATTACCGCTGCTGATAGGATATATAGCAGCATTATCAGTTTTTTGGTTTGCGCTATTAATGCGTTAACATTATATAAAGAGAGGAACGATGGCTACCGAAGCTCATGCCACTGAAGGTGTTACGGGTTATATTATTCACCATTTAACTCCGCTACATGTAGGTGAAGGTTTCTGGACATTGAATCTGGATACTTTGTTTTTTTCGGCTGTATTAGGCGGACTGTTTGTTTGGTTTTTTAAAACAGCAGCAGAAAAAGCTACTTCTGGTGTGCCAGGATTGGTGCAAAACTTCGCTGAAATGTTGATTGAGTTTGTTGACAATCAAGTTAAAGATAGTTTTCATGGCGAAAGTAAATTAATAGCGCCCTTAGCATTGACTATCTTTTGTTGGGTATTCATGTGGAACTTTATGGATTTGTTTCCAGTTGATATATTGCCACTCATCGGATCAATGATGGGTATTGAATATCTTCGAGTTGTACCTAGTACCGATTTGAATGCTACATTTGCTATGTCTATTTCGGTATTTTGTTTAATTATTTTTTATAGCATTAAAATAAAAGGTCCTTGGGGTTTTGCTAAAGAGTTGATGTTCCAACCTTTTGGCCCTTGGTTATTACCGTTTAATTTATTGTTAAAGTTAGTAGAAGAAATTGCCAAGCCTATCTCATTGGCATTACGTCTATTCGGAAACCTGTACGCAGGTGAATTGATTTTTATTTTGATTGCCTTGTTACCTTGGTATATACAGCCGGTATTAAGTTTTCCTTGGGCAATTTTTCACATTTTAATTATTACGCTACAAGCTTTCATATTCATGGTGTTAACCATTGTTTACCTGAGTATGGCGCACGAGCATCATTAATTATTGTTGGACCGTTTTTTTATAACTTTATTAACCGTTTGGAGGTTTCATGGAAATTGCAAAATTAATTGCTGACGTACAAGGCATGACT
>CAIVYW010000180.1 GCA_903910205.1 uncultured Methylococcaceae bacterium
ATTATAAATCAAGGTGTTATGGTTTTTTGCTATTTGATAACTCGCAAAATAACCTCACAAACCTAAATTTCATGGCTTTTAACTTACTGTTTTTAAATGCTTATTTAAAAACTTGAACATCGAGTATTAGATGTATAAAGAGACCATGCCCGGCGATTATCTAGCTCGAGTAACGATGAGAGCGGCGCCTAGGAGCAACGCACAAGCTCAATGACTGCATTTAGGAGTGGTATCTCTATTGATCCCTGACTCTTAGTATTGTTAGCCATTCGTTACTCGCTAACATGAAATGTAGTTGTTTCTCTTGTTAATTTACGCGACTACTACTATTTAGTAGGTATGTCTGTGACGCATCCTAGTATATAATCTAACTTTGTTATTATCCACAGTATTAATAAAGTAATCGAAAATCGCTGTTCACAATTCATAGACCGTAATACCTTTATTTTATGTTTTACCGTTTTTATATCTATTCTTTTGAGGAAAATATTATGTTTAAAAAACACTTAGTTGCCGTAGTGGCATTAACTAGCCTGGGGTTATTTACGCCCGCTCAAGCAGATGATGCAGTAGACAAAAGATGGTATGTCTCACCATTTGGCTCTTTTATTCAACCTGGCGGTGATCGTAATACTGAAGGTGGCTGGGGCGGCGGTATGGGCATGGGTAAAATCCTTAATGAACATTTTAATGTTGAATTAAAAGGCTTTTATCAAGGTCATGATAGCACCAACAATAATGGTCGTTGGGATGTCACTGGTGGCACAGCAGATATTCAGTACTTTATTTCAAGAGGTACTTTTTCGCCTTACACCGTTATCGGCTTAGGTGCGATAAACTCTAGCCATAACGGTAACAGTGGTACCGGTTTTATTGGTGAAGCGGGTGCAGGTGTCACCTACGAAATGAGCGATAACTTCTTACTTCGTAGTGATGTTCGTTATCGTTACAATAATAATGCCGGTGCAAACCTACAACCAGGCACTAACGAATTTAACGATATGGTTGTTAATCTGGGCTTTGTCGTTCCTTTTGGCGCTAAACCTAAACATGTCGTTGCGCAAAGTCCTGCCGCTGCTCCAGCACCTACGCCAATAATTCAGGCTCATGCTACGGATTGTTCGACATTAGACAGTGATCATGATGGTATTAATGATTGTGCAGATCAGTGTCCTAATACGCCTGCCGGTGCGCATGTTGCTATTAATGGTTGCTGGACAGTAGAAGTTAAATTTGACAATGACAAAGCGATTATCAAGCCACAATATTTTAAAAATTTAGACAATGCTGCTGAGATTATTAAAAATCATCCAGATTTGATTATTGAAGTTCAGGGCCATACCAGTAAAACAGGCAGCTTAAAACATAATATTAAGTTGTCAGAAAGCCGTGCCTTAGCGGTTAAAAAATATTTAGTTCATGACACTCATTCACCGCACTTGACGACACAAGGCTATGGCTGGGCTCGTCCTATTGATACTAATGATACAGAAGAAGGTCGTAGTAATAATCGTCGCGTACAATTAGAGGTCAATGGTAGTCAATCTAAATAAGTAGGGCGTAGTTGCATAAGGTTGGGTTGATGATGTTTCAACCCAACGATTATGCCGCCTAGTATTACTGGGTTGCGAAAAGTTGCAGCCCAGTCCACAAAAAGATGCTATATCAATTAGATATCCTTCCTAAATACAGTCATAACTCTTGTGCGCTGGTTTCGAAACTCCGTCCTCATCGTTATACACCTACTCTCAAAGTAGGTCATTTCCGTATGGACTACCGAAACGTAGACTGACGTATAAAGATGACCATCTCTGGCACTGGCTGCCCGATTGCCTAGGGGTATGACGATTTACTTAACAGTTGTGTATAACGATGAGAGCGTAATTTGAAACCCCTTCATAACAACATGTCTGAACTATGATGCTAGCCATTTTTGGTTACATGACGATTAGTTAGGTGGCTGCGCGTAGCTTTCCACCCTACAGAGCGGCTAATCCTTGCAGTTTTAATCACACCCATAGCCGCTGACCTGCTTTTTTCAGCTATATTGATGAGATAAATTTCGACTCTCTGATAAATGGTAATCCTTAAGATTAGTGGAGTAATAATGACCTATCAATCGTTGTTAAAAACATTACAAGAAAAGCATAAGCTTTCAGCATCAGACTTGAAAAAAATTGAGCGAGTAAAAAAAAACTCGGTAGCTGAAAATATACCGCAATTACTGCTTAAGATGGGATTATGTTCTGAATTAGATGTAGCCGATGCTTTTGTTGAAACAGGGCCGTTTGAAAAAGTAAAATCTGATCAATATCCATCAGAAATGCAGTTGCCGGAGTCCGTGTCGTTACGCTTTTTAAAAAACTACCATATCATAGGGTTAGGTCATACTTATGATGATATTAGCATTGCCATGATGGATCCTAATGATCAGTCCAGCATTGACGCACTTAAATTAGCGACAGGAAAAACGGTTATTCCTAAAGTGGGATTACTGTCAGAAATTGATGCCGCTCTGGATGTGCAATACGGTGAAGATCGATCAAAAATGAACAAGCTAATTGATGACCTAGCTGCTAATAATCTAGGTGATGAAGATTTTGGTGAAGAAGATTTAGCCCATTTGAAAGATTTAGCGAGTGAAGCGCCCGTCATCAAAATGGTTAATTTGATTATGCAGCGAGCGATTGAAAACAAGGCTTCAGACATCCACGTAGAGCCCTTTGAACAAACCTTAAAGATCAGACTGCGTGTGGATGGGGTTTTGCAAGAAATTGATGCGCCCAATGTAAAATCAACCGCTGCTGTCATTTCACGCATCAAGATTATGGCTAAACTAAATATTGCCGAACGGCGTCTGCCTCAAGATGGTCGCATTAAAGTGCAGATGTTGGGCAAAGAACTGGATTTGCGAGTATCAACGATACCGACCATGTACGGTGAAAGCGTAGTGATTCGCTTACTAGATAAGGAAAATACAGTATTGGATTTTGCAGGCTTAGGTTTTGCTGGGCGCCATCTACAGCAGTTTATTGAAGTGTTATCGCAGCCACATGGCATCATTCTGATTACTGGCCCTACAGGTAGTGGTAAATCAACCACGCTATATGCCGCATTAAAACAACTAAATACACCTGAACGAAAAATAATTACCGTTGAAGATCCAGTCGAATATCAAATGGAAGGGGTGAATCAGATCCAGGCTAAGCCGCAAATAGGATTAACTTTTGCATCAGCGCTGCGATCTATCGTTAGGCAAGATCCCGATGTCATTATGATTGGTGAAATGCGTGACCTTGAAACGGCACGAATTGCCGTGCAGTCGGCTCTCACAGGACATTTAGTGTTATCGACTTTGCATACTAATGATGCCGCAGGAGGTATAACACGTTTGCTAGATATGGGGCTAGAAGAATATTTACTCACCTCTACCGTCAATGGTATTTTGGCGCAACGTTTGGTCAGAAAGTTATGCCCCGCGTGTAAAGTTGGCGCTATTGCTAGCCCAGAAATCGTCAATAATCTGCGCTTACAACGGTTTGCACCTGACGGTGATATTGTTTTATACAAAGCGGTTGGTTGTTCGGCTTGTGCCGGCATGGGCTACCGTGGAAGACTCGCTATTATTGAATTTTTGCCTATGACCGATCCAGTACGTAAACTTATTATGGCGCATGAAGAAGCCGGGGCTATTCAAAAACTCGCCGTTGCTGAAGGTATGCAAACACTTTATGAAAATGGCCTCGTTAAGGTCATACAAGGCATTACAACTTTGGAAGAAGTCATGCGGGTTACGGCGGAAACTTAAGATGCCTTTATTTAGCTATAAAGTAGTTAACAGCCTGGGTGAAACAGAAGAGGGCATAAGAGACGCAATGAGCGAGCACACGTTGATTGCCGCCTTGCATTCAGAAGGCTATCTTCCGATACGTGTTGCGCCAGCTAATAGTCGGTCATTTTTGGGCTGGCGAGCAAAACAGTCCAAATTATCGCAGAAAGATATCGCTCTTTTGACCAGTGAACTAGCAACGTTACTGGAATCTGATTTGCCTTTGGATAAATCATTATTGGTCTTAATGGATTTAACTGAAGACAATATACGCTTAACTAAAGTGATTGCACGCGTATTGGACAAAGTGAAGGGTGGCGCTACCTTGGCGGATGCTTTGGAACAACAATCGGGAATCTTCAGTAAATTTTATTTAAATATGATACGTGCCGGTGAGGCGGGGGGAAGTCTCGGTGACGTCTTGACACGCTTGTCTGCTTATCTGGAAAGCTCCCAAGAATTAAAAGATACCGTCAGTACGGCATTAATTTATCCGGCTATATTACTGGTAATGTCTTTAGCCTCTTTGTTTGTAATGCTAACTTTTGTAGTACCACAATTTACCGAAATGTTTGAAAGCGCAGGTAAGGCTCTACCCATTTCAACTCAGATAGTCGTTGCCTTGGCGGAATGGTTGCAAAGCTATTGGTGGGCATTATTGGCTAGTATTATTTTTATATCTAGCTATATGAAATTACAATTAGCCGATCCCATAACCAAGAAGGTATGGGATGGTCGTTTTCTAAAACTGCCTTTGGCTGGGACTATTATTACCCATAAAGAAACTGCTAATATTAGCCGCACGTTAGGAACGTTACTGGGCAATGGTGTTTCATTACTGACGGCATTAACCATCGTTCGAGAAACTATTGATAATCTGGTGTTGGCTGCCGCTATTGAGGAGGCAGAGGAGCAGCTAAAACAAGGTAAACATTTGTCGGATGCCTTGCTAAGAAATGGCTTGTTTCCTAAAATGGCAATACAAATGATTAAAATGGGTGAGGAAACAGGACGTCTGGAAGAAATGTTACTGCGTGTTGCCACTATTTATGACAAACAGCTCAGAGTAGCGATACAGCGATTATTGGCTTTTCTTGAACCTGTATTAATAATTAGCTTAGGATTGATGATTGCAGGAATTATTGTGTCAATTTTACTAGCTATCTTAAGCGTGAATGATTTAGCTTTTTAACGGAAATAATACTAACCATGAAAAAACTCAAACCTTTTACAGAAGCAGGTTTTACCTTGCTTGAATTATTGGTCGTACTCGGCATCATTGCCATGCTCGCAGGGATAGTTGGCCCTCAAGTCATGAAGCACATGGGCGAGTCAAAAACCAAAGCAGCAAAAGTACAAATTGAAGATTTGGCAACTACGATGGACATGTATAAATTGGATGTCGGCCGTTATCCAAGTAGTGAAGAAGGCTTAAAAGCATTAATTGAATCGCCAGATAGTAGCAATCGTTGGAATGGCCCTTATTTGCGTAAATCAAAAATCCCCTTAGATCCTTGGCAACAGGAATACCATTATGTATCACCGGGCGAACATGGAAAATTTGATTTATTCACCCTAGGCGCAGATAACAAAGAAGGTGGTGACGGCGAAGATCAGGACATTGTTAGTTGGTAATAACAACTGATGTTCAATATCAACAGAACAGAGCCTTTGCGTTCCTTGCCTAAACTAGCTCATGGCTTTACCTTGCTTGAACTGCTGGTTGTGTTGTTTATTATGATATTGGGATTTTCTATAGTCGGCATTAATCTATCGTCTGGAGTCGGAGGGGCAGCGCTTAAAGTGGCCGCGAGGGACATGGTTTCTGCGTTGCGTTATACCCGAGGGCAGGCGTTAATGTCGCATCAAGAAGCGACAATGACTCTTGATCTTGCCGAAAACAGTTATACGGTAAGCGATAGAACTCAGCATTATTTTATCCCTAAAGCTATTGCGCTTACCGTAGTCAGCGCACAAAGTGAGTTAAGCGGCAACGGCATAGCAAATATTCGATTTTACCCAGATGGCTCATCGACTGGCGGTAGAATTACGCTGGAACAAGGCGCTATTGCCTGGGAAATTAATATCAACTGGTTAACGGGCCGAATTAAACTAGATGCCAGCGATGTATCAGAATAAACAACAGGGATTTTCGTTATTGGAAATTCTGATTGCATTTTCAATTCTCGCTCTGTCCTTAGGTATCTTATTGAAGATATTTTCCGCCGGTGTTAATAACGCAATGATTGCCGAGAACTATACGGTAGCCGTGCAACTTTCTGAAAGCTTAATGGCTAAAGTGGGAGTGGAAACGCCTTTGCAAACGGGGCTATCTACTGGATTGGAAAATAATCACTATCATTGGCGGGTTGAAGTGAGTCCATTTACCCTTAATACTGATCATACTGACATCAAAACTGTAACCGCAGAACTTTTTAAGGTGAAAGTCACCGTCAGCTGGGATGATGGTCATACCAATGACAGACAACTTGAGTTAATCACTTTAAAATTAATAAACAAAGCATTATGAAGCAACAGGCGCAGGGCTTTACTCTGATTGAAGTACTGATTGCTATGACGCTGTTAAGCATGATGATGGTATTACTGTTTGCTAGTTTAAAAATTTGCGCCGATAGTTGGGAAAAGGGTGAGAACAAAATCAATGAGGTGAATGAATTTGCTGTCGTTTATTCTTTTTTTCACCAACATTTGTCGTTAGCACATCCGTTATGGAATGATTTTTCAAGCGAAGAAAAGACCTTTTCTTTTCAAGGTAGCGCCCATTCCTTGCAATTTGTTTCAGCAATGCCTGCCAGTGCAGGTAGATCGGGTTTGCAGTTATTTTCAGTCGATTTACAGTCAGACAATAATGATAGATTTATCAACGTAACGTTAATGCCCTTTTTCCCCTTAGCAGAGGGTGCCGCATGGCATAAGGAAGACGATATATTAATCAACCATGTAAGTGGTTTTACCTTGGCCTATTTTGGTTCAGATGATGGCATTAGCCTAGGTAGTTGGCAGGATGAATGGTTAGCTAAAAATAGTCTGCCTCGATTGGTTAAAATTAATATCACCCTGGACAATGACATTATTTGTCCGGAAATGATTATTGAGCTTAAGATTGTGGCAACACCTAACACGACCAACACAGCCACGGAACCTATGACAATCAATAACCCTAAAACGGCCCGGTGACAAAAAAAAGAGGAATGGCATTGGTTCTGGTACTGTGGGTCATCAGTTTATTAACGATTATGGCTGGTAGTTTCGCGTTGAGTATGCGCCGAGAAGCGTCTATTACGGCGGGTATTAAAAATAATGCTCAGGCTCTGGCTGTTGCCGAATCGGGGATAGCGATAGCAGAATTAATGTTATTGAATCCTGACCAAAATCAACGTTGGCGAGCAGACGGTAGTATTTATGAAATAATCGCAACTGATACCAAGGTTCGTGTACGCTTATTATCTGAAGCGGGTAAGGTAGACATTAATAAAGCCGATCAAGTGTTATTGGAAGCCCTGATGTCTTCTGTTCCTAGTGTAGCTGAACAAAAATCAACATTAGTCGCAGGCATACTGGATTGGCGTGACGCCGATGACTTAGTGCATACTGAGGGTGCAGAAAAAAACGAATACAAAGCTGCCGGTCTAAGTTATCAACCTAGAAACAAACCATTTCAAAGCCTTGAAGAATTGCAGTTAGTCTTGGGCATGAATGAAGCTCTATTTTTGCAGTTAGAGCCGTTAATAACGGTTTATTCAGGACAGCCGACCGTTTCAGTGCAACAGGCGGCTAAAGAAGTTTTACAGATCATTCCCGGCTTGGATACTAGTCTGATAGAGGCTTATATGACAGCAAGAATAGACAGTGCAATCAATGACTTAGCTACGCCGTTATTTCCATCTAGCTCTGACTCTGGTTTGGCTAGTGCAAACGTACAGCCGACTACACTGGGCTCTAATGTACTAACCTTAGTGTCTGAAGCTCTGTTGCATGATAAGTCCAGTGCTATCATCTGTGTCGTCATAAAAAAAGTAGATCCCGTGGCGATGCAAAGCACTACGTCTCCACAAAATCCTTTTCAGGTATTAAAATGGCAACAAGTAACGACCCATAATAGGTCATTATTTGTTGATGCAATGAATAAATTATTAGTAAAACAATATGCTGAACCTGAATTCAACCATTGACCTAGACTTTAAGTCGTTTTTACACTGGTGGACGGGTGAATTAGACTTTCTAGTCCCTAAAAAAATAAAACAGTTGCTCACTGACTCACAAGGCTATCTAATCGTAAGCCCTGATGGCGATCAATTACTACTCACTTATCAATGCAATGAGCAATCCGAAGTGCTGGCAAGACTAGATCGGAATGAATCTGGCATCGCCCAGTTTACTATTTTGCGAGAAACAGATGAGCGACTCACTAAGGCTCAGGTCATACTCAGATTGACCAGTCAGTACGCCCTGCAAAAAGAGCTAAGCTTGCCAGCGGCGGCAAAAGAAAATCTGTTACAAGTTGTCGCTTACGAGCTAGATCGTTATACACCATTTAAGCCAGAACAAGTTTATTTTGCCGTTAAAAGGCTCAGTGATGCCAATGAAATAGGGCAGATTAGGGTCATGTTAATATTAACGACTCGCACTATTCTTGATGGGCTCTTTGAGGAGTGCAAGGCGATGAGCTTAGCGCCGCAAGGAGTCTATTATGACGATTTAGTCATGGATTTTAATAAAAGAGATGCTAGTTATAATTTATTGCCTGAACAGCTAAGACAAAAAACAACAAAACTAACGCATATCATTAACTCGGCACTTATAACACTAACGTGTTTATTACTGGTGGCGGTTATAGCTACGCCGGTTTGGCTTGAAAGTCAAACGGTTAAGGCTTTGCAAATAAAAACCGATGCCCTAGAAAAAGATGCCAAAAAAGTTAAAGCCTTGCAGAAAGACATAGACGCTACCATAGATGAAACGCGTCAATTGCTTGCAGAAAAAAGTGCCGCACCGACCATGATTGTTATGTTGAATACCTTAAGTTCACTGATAAAAGATGATGCTTGGTTAAATTATGTACAATACTCAGACGGTCATTTACAAATACAAGGTGAATCGCCCACAGCTTCAGCGCTGATAGCGGTACTAGAAGCGTCTGATTTATTTGCTCATGTTCGATTTGAATCGCCGCTTACTCAAGATGCTGTCAGTAAACTTGAACGCTTTCAGATTACTGCGGATGTAATCCCAACAGGAATACATTAATGCACATTGATAAAAGCCCAAAAATGCAGCGTTGGCTGGCGTTAATTTTATTAATAATCGTCGTGCTAGTTATCAGCCTCATCGTTATAGCTCCTTTACTGAGCAAAGGTCTAGAATTGCATAAGTCTAAAAATGACTTGATATTTAGATTACAGCAATATGAACGAATTTTAGCCACGAAAAATACCGTAGTGGCTAGTATGGCCAAAATAAAAGAACAGCATGACCTGCAAAGTTATTTTAATAGCCAAGAAACAGATGCTTTAGCCTCTGCTGAAATGCAAGCGTTTATAAAAAAAACGATAGTCGATGCAGGAGGGCAATTAAGTAGCACTCAAGCACTGCCGGTTAACAACAAAAATAAATTTAGTAAAATAACGGTTAAAGTCAGAATGAATGGAAATAGTGAGGTTTTACGAGCCGTGCTTTACAACATAGAAACATCAACCCCGTTAATCATTATTGACCAAATCGATATCAGACCCTTGCGCGGCACCATGAATAATGTCACACATCAGATCGATGCTAACAATAATTTAAACGTTAATTTTCAAGTGGTCAGTTTTATGAGAAAGCTAGCTGAATGAATCGTAAACGATTTTATGTACTCGCTACTATTTGCGTCGCCTGTATCTTAATTATTTTGATGGAGTATTTTTATGCCCTATGGGCGCAAAAACACACGGTGAACTCAACTGCAGCCATACATCCTAAGCAATTACTTGACGAAATGCCCGTTATAGATCTACGCCTACAGCCTGAAAGCAGTTATGCCGACTTAGTAACTAGACCCTTATTTATTAAAGGCAGAAGGCCCGTAAATGAACCTCTTTCTGAAACATTGCTAACGTCACAAACAGCCACTAATACTTTTGATTGGCAACTAAATGGGATTTATACCACACCTAAAGGTCTTTGTGCTTTGTTAAGTCGATCTACAGCCAAAACACCTAAAGATGCTCATAGAAAACTCACTGTCGGTGCTGAACTTGAGGGTTGGACGCTGACTGAAATTCAAAAGGATCGAGTCTTGTTAGAGCAAAATAACCAGTCTAAGGAATTATTGCTGCAAAAATCAAAACCTAAAGAATTATCCAAAAACCTAAGCATACCGTTAGCTAACCCAATACCTGACATTCCGCCCCCTCCTGAAGCACTTAATCCATTTAATACACCTGATAGCCCACCACCCGCAGCAGGCGGTTTTGAGAATATTAATAATGACAACCCCTAAAAATAAAATAATCCCCAGTGTTCTACTAATGGGCTTATCACTAGTCGGCTGCGAGGCATTAAAGCCTTTTACTGTTGATAAATTACCGTTGACTCCGGTAACAAGGGCGCAAGAAGATAAATCGCCAGACGCTACCTTTAAAGACTTACAAAATACACCACCAGTATCAAAAATAATAAAGCCCTCTAGCGAACTATATCCTGGAACGGAAGGTTTTGTAGCGGGGACTGCTCCTCAGCATAGAGCCACCACTCCAACAGGCGCGGGTACCTATAGCTTAAATTTTGATGATGCTGATCTGGGCGAAGTCGCAAAAGTAATCCTAAGCGATATTCTAGGGCAAAACTATGTACTGAGTCCAAAAGTGCTGGGTAAGGTCACCTTACAAACCACGGAAGCCTTAACTAAAGACGAATTAATACCGACCTTAGAAATGGTTCTGCGTATGAATAATGCGGCGTTGGTTAAAGACAGCCATATTTATCATATTGAAGCTACGGCTGACGCTTTATTTGTTTCTAATATAGCCAGCAGTAAAACAGGTTATCAAACCCGTGTGATTCCAGTCAGAAATGTGGCCGCTCAAGAAGTTGCCGACATTATAAAACCGCTAGTACATGAAAAAACTATACTTAATATTGATGGCAGTCGCAATATTTTGGTGGCATCGGGTACTGCCGATGAAATAGCCAGGGTCATTGATCTAGTTAGCACGTTTGATATTGATTTATTAAAAGGCCGTTCTTTTGGTTTATTTAGTTTGGCACATGTTGATCCAGAAACCGTTATTAAAGAACTGGAAGGTATTTTTCATCAAAAAGCCAAAGACGATGAATCTGCATTTTTTCAATTTATGCCTATACATCGATTAAATGCTGTTTTGGCTGTGACCCATCAAGGTCACTATTTAAAAGATATTGAAAACTGGGTGTTTAGACTAGACCGTGCTAACTCAGCGTCTGGTGGCGGTGGCGTGAATGTTTATAAAGTTCAACATGCCAATGCTGAAGACTTAGCTAACACCTTGAATGAAATTTTTACCGGTGCGCAAAAAAAATCGAGCACGGCAAAAGTAGCACCAGGGCAAACAGCAGCGGCAATAAGCAATAAATCTCCAACCGATACCGTAGCAACTGATAGCACGACGACTAAATCAACCACGAGTAATAGTGGAGCATCGGGGACGGCCAAGGTCTCTAATGTCGACAATGTAAGAATAATTGCCGACAAAGCTAATAATGCCGTGGTTATTGTTGCAACCGCGCAAGAATATGCAGTCATTCGGCCTATCATCGAGCAACTCGATATATTACCGTTGCAAGTACTCATTGATGCGACCATCGCCTCGGTTAAATTGACTGATAATTTACAATATGGCATCGCTTGGTATTTACAGCATGGAAGTACGACAGTCGGCGGTGCCGTGGGTGGGATCTCTGGAGCAAGTATTGCTAATGCGGGTGCAGCAGCTGTAGCAGCGGTGGCAACGGGGGGATTGAGTGCCGTTTATAGCTCAAGTGCCGTCAATGCACTTTTAAGTACAGAAGCTGGGAAAGGTAACGTTAATGTGATTTCATCACCTTCTTTAATGGTGTTGAATAATCAAAAAGCAAAAATAAATGTCGGTGATCAAGTGCCCATACAAACAGCGTCTACACAACTACCCACCACATCTGGAACAACAGCCGGTTTACTGACAAGTAACTCCATACAATATAAAGATACGGGTGTTACCTTAGAAGTGACACCTCGGGTTAATGCGAACGGCATAGTTATTATGGACGTTCATCAGATTGTCAGTTCGGTAATACCCGTAACAAGCGCAGTTGGCATTCAATCACCAACTATTAATAAAAAAGAAATCGATAGTTCCATTGCCATCAATGATGGAGAAACCATTGTATTAGGCGGGCTTATTGATGACAACAATGCCATGAATAAAAGTGGAATTCCGTTGTTATATGATTTACCGTGGATAGGCTCATTGTTTGGTAGCACTAGCTATACTAGAACTAAAGACGAATTAGTGATTCTTATTACCCCGCGCGTAGTCAAAAGCAAGCAAGATTCACGGCAAATCTCTGATGAGTTTAAGCGTAAATTAACGGGTATTTATCAGAAAGTAACGCAAAGTGGCAATGAAACGACCTCAGACATAAAAAGAAATATACCTACATTAAATTAGTAAAGGGGGAGGTGAATAGTTACATAGAGTCTATTGATTCTGGGAGTGATGAGCCCTAGCTCGGCGTAGTCTGGCAGCCCAACAGACAGTAATCGATCTGACTGTACCAAGCTGGGAGCTCTGTGCTTTGGGAAAGTTATCTTGTTCGTGCGTAAAGTATTTTTAACTTTTACTCCAAGCATATAGATTACCTACGTTAATGGCAGTGGTCTTAAGGCGCTGCCTGTATGACTTAAACTAATATTGTTTAACAAAAATCAACTGATCAGTGGCAAAGCCAAAGGTCTTGGCTTGCTCAAGCAAGGCTTGCATAGTCGCTGCCGGTAATTGTTTGGTTCTGGATAGTATCCAGAAATAGGAGCGATCTGGGCCGGTGATCATCGCATAACTATAGTCTTTTTTATCCAGCTCAATAATATTGTAAGCACCATAAAAAGGGCCAAAAAAAGACACTTCTAGCATGCCTTTGTTAGCTTGTTTTACAAAATAAGCCTTACCTAAGGCTTGGTGATATTCATTAGCTTGGACATCCCAGCCTTTATTAAGCACGTCAACGCCGCCATCAGCACGTAAGCTATAATTAGCGGAAATGTTTTCCAAGCCGCTTTCAAAGCGGTGGTCGAGCCTTGCTACTTCGTACCATGTACCCAGATAACGATTAATTTCAAAATCATCAATGGCCACGAGCCCTTCAGGAATCCCTGTACAGCTAGTCAAAATGAATGTTATTAGTAGAAAAAAGTATTTCATAGTGGTTATGATTTTAAAGGGTTTAAGCATCATTTAGAGTGTGTCAATAGGTTTTGACAACATGAAATTCCGTTAACGTATCCTAAAATGCAGCCTAATGGCTGTGTTACAAAATATACACATAGAAAAGTACTTTGACAATAAAGCCTTACTCCTACATTTTTTCAGTCATGGCTTTATAGCGATCATCCCGCTCCGTATGTACATAAATAGAAGTTGTTGATATATCACTATGTCCAAGATTATCTCTAACAATAGCGAGTGGTACACCACGGGTAACGGCATGACTGGCATGAGAATGCCGTAGCCAATGAGTACTGGCTTTTTTAAGTCTTGATGCGATGGCAGGATCGTCTTTTCCAAGTACGCCAGCAGCCTCTATAAAAAAATCTTTCAAAGTTCTAGCTAATGCAGATACCGACACACCTTCTTTCATGTCACCACGGATCTTGCCAATCAAAAAGGTATCGGGTGAGACATACTCCAGTGACGACAAGTGTCGCTCACCTAAATGTCGGTTTAGCTGTTCGATGAGTATCGGTGGCACAGGTACTTCGCGATATTTTTTGCCTTTACCCTCGACATCCAGCCAATATTGTTCTTGATCATCTGAAGACAGGCGCTTTACATGTCCGACTGTTGCATTAGCAAGTTCTTCAAGCCTGAGTCCTGTGCGGTAAGCAAGCATTAGAACAAATCTTATTCTCTGATAATAACGATGTTGATTTGGCTCATGCTCTTGATTCATCGCCTGCTGTTCAGCAAAGCCAAGCACCTTTTCCCAAAGAGCCGGTGACAATACTTTTTCAATGGCACTATTGCGCTTGGGGTAGTTCTCATAAGCCAAACCAGCAAATGGATTGCTATCTAAGTAACGCTGACCCACTAGCCAATCGCACAATGAGGAAAGTATGACTTTTGCATGTCTGACACTCACGGGTTTTAACGGCCCTTTGAAGGGCCGCCATTGCGTGGATGACCGGCTTGATGTTGAACTAATCCAAGAAGATTCGGGTGCTGGGTCTGTTAAAAATCGCAGATATTCGGCACAGTCCACCGTGGTTACGGACGAAAACGATTTGTACTTAGTCATAATGGCCCATAACAAGAACCGTTCTGCTTCTTTACGATAGGCTCTGAAGGTCTGATTGCTGGAAATCCATAAAGATAACCAAGCCTGAATCGCTTCATAATCATTGTTTGCCTCGACTTTACAGCGATCCATAGGCGCACGGTTTGACCCGCTTGAACCGTCTAGCAACTCAGGTGGCAAAAAACGCTCAAAGGGCGCTATCTCTGAGGTTCGAATAATCGATGTATTTTCTATGACTACTTTTTTACTCAGATCCAGCGTAAGGTTTAAATCATGGGCATAATCTTCAAACAGCGCTTCAACAATCTTTGCCGATTTAAGCCCAAAGTTTGGCAATCCTTGCCACCAATCATGACCTCTCTCATTAATGAACGTATTAAGATCGCTGAGTGATTTGATACTCGCCTCTTCTAGTCGACTAGCAATCTTTGCCATAAACCACACCGTTACCAAACTATCGGGCTGTGGCGTGGGCGCTAAACTCGACAGCGTTTCAAGTGATTTAAGCGCTAAATCTATCCAATCAGCAGTATAACCTCTCTCCTGACTCCAGATGGCTTCGTGCGTTATAAGATTTAAGCGCCTTGCTTTGATGGCCAACTGTGAGCGTAGCAATTTAACTATTGCCTGTGTCTCTGATCGATTCGCGACTGATGAACACATCTCGCCCAGAATATGCCAGTCTACGCCTTGTATCCAGCCGCGTAATAAGGCGTGATGCTCTGAAGAAAATTGTTTAGAAATAGTCATGGCTTCAATATGTAACTCGCAAAAAATAAAATACTCCTATAGGCTGTGCTGAACAATAGTGAAGCGCATCGCTCTATCGTGGTGATGCGCTTCACTGCCGTTCAGCACATCCTATAAAAATGGGGGTGGGTTATTATTGTGTCTTACCTACGTTCTATACCTAAGCTTTTAGTACAGATTAGTTAAGGTCTAGTTTCTTTTTTTTATCCTATTGATAGGCTTGCCGGCTCGTGTTGGCAATGATTTTTGTTTTATAACACGCTCTTGTACTTCTAACGTTGTTCTTAAAGCCGCTATCTCAATATCTTTTTTAGACAGCGTCTCAAGCAAATTATCAAGCTTACCCATAACCTGATTAATTTTAGTGCTCTGTATTTCGCGCTCCAGAGATTCTGCTTGTAATTTATTCGATAATCGTTCAATTTGCGTTTTGTTAGCGAGTCGTAACGCTTCTTTTTCTTCTTCAATACGCTTTAGATGCCAAGTATGTTCCTGCTCAAAGCGTACCTTCCATTCTGTAGCTTGTACTTCTTGAGCACGTCTTAATTCTTGTAAAGTGGCTTCTGTTATCGTGAGTGTTTGTTGCGTGTCTATGAGTTGCTTGCCGTGAACGAGTAGGACCGTGTCTTTTGTCTCTAATTGCTGCTCTAGGCTTTTAATACGGTCATTTGATAACTCAAGCTGTTGCACATAAGCGGCCTCTTTATCCTGCCATTCCTGAGTTAGTTTTTCATTTGTTTCTTTGTGAAGCTGTAAATGGCCTTCAAGCGTCTCCTCACGGAGTTGAAACTCTTTTACATCCACATCAAATACTTTTTTAGATTGATCAGTGGCCGTCTTCCAGATGTTATCTACCGCCTCCAATAAGGCATCCGGTAGATCGGGTCTGCGTAATCGTTCTTTGTGTTTTTTGGCAAAATTTAATAGCCAATCATTAATGGCACGCTTGATGATGGCAGGGCTATTGGTATCGATACGGTTTCTGATGGCCTCAACAGTAGGGAAGCGCCCCTCTTCGATCAGAACGTCATCACAGGCATCGTAGGCACGGTTATAGGAATCGCTAATGACAGGCATATATCTCAATAAATGGAGTTAAGTTAATTTTATGAGTTGATTTTATGAGTCTTTAGCTAAATTTACAACTACATTAAGTAAGTTACGCGCGATAAGAATAATTATCAAGCGCAACAACTGTTTTCTAGCCGACTAATATCATCGAGGTACAATCCTAGGCCAGAATCCATATAATAAATGCAGCACCCCTTAAAAGGGTTAGATGGTATAGTGGCACTATTGCTCATCGCCACTCCCTAAACGGCGAGGTTTTACGCTACACATGGATAAAATTTGTAATGAATAATCTTGGTATTTGGTTAGTTCGATCTGATAGTGAGGTCTTAGCAGCAATCCTACAACGCCAATTAGGGGGGACGCTTTATAAACCTTGGCTGAATACATCTCTTACGCAAAAAGAGCAATTTGCCGCAGCTTTCCCCTTACACAGGCGTTGGCTTATGATTGCCGCCAGCGGTATTGCCGTACGTTTTCTGGAAGGCTTAGTGCAAGACAAACACACTGATCCAGCGCTAGTCGTGTTGGATGAGGCCGGCCGTTTTGCTATTTCTTTATTAGCGGGGCATGAAGGGGGCGCTAATGAACTGGCTTATCAAGTGGCCAATGTACTAGGCGCAGTGCCTGTCATTACTACGGCAACTGAGGCATTAAAACCGTTAGTGGTCGGCATAGGCTGCCGTAAAAATGTGTCTGTGGAGCGCATCGCTGCCGCAGTGAAACTGACCTTAGCTCAGCGTCATCTTTATGAAGTACGAGAAGTAGTAACTATCGATTTAAAAGCCAATGAACCTGGCTTACTTGAATTTTGCAGACAGCAAAAACTGCAACTACGCATATTATCCAGCCAGACCGTGGCCGCACGCGCATGGCTTAACCAGCCTTCTGCGTGGGTACAACAAAATGTAGGATTGCCCGGCGTTTGTGAACCTTCCGCTCTGATTGCCAGTCCTCGAGGCCAATTAATTATCTCTAAAACGGCACTCGATGGGGTTGCTGTGGCAATAGTAGAAGATATTGGCTTTCAGGAAAGGTTATAATTAGTTCGGTAGTTCCGGTTAGCGCAAGGTAACCGGAACTACTCTTTGTTAATTGAAAATCCGCAACGGTTTTTGTCCATACGCTTTAAAAACAATACATTCCCCCTTTACCTTACGTTGACTATCCTACATGCAACCGGCTTTTATTCATTTAAGATTACATAGCGAATTTTCCTTGGTCGATGGTACGGTCAAGATCAAAGCGTTAGCTAAACGCTTGGTTGAGCTTAATATGCCCGCCATTGCAGTGACCGAGCACGCTAATTTATTTTCTTTGGTTAAGTTTTACAAGGCCACAAGAGGCTTGGGCATTAAGCCCATCGCGGGCGCTGATGTGTTAATTTATAACCCTGATGAACCGACGGTTCCTTATAGACTCACCTTATTGGTCAATAATAATATCGGTTATGTCACGCTCACCGAGTTAGTTTCAAAAGCCTATCAAGAAGGTCAGCATTTAGGCGTACCTATGCTGCGCTATGAATGGATTGCTGCTAATCATCAAGGCTTAATTGCTATCTCGGGAGCGATGGACGGCGATATCGGTAAAGCCTTAGTCGCAGGTAAAACGGGTGTAGCCCAGCAGCTCGCAAAACAATGGTCAGACTTATTTAAAAACGCTTTTTATCTGGAATTACAGCGGGTCGGTAAGCCTGATGAAGAAGCTTATATAGATGCTGCTGTAGAATTAGCCTCGCTGATGGGCCTGCCTGTGGTAGCGACCAATGATGTGCGCTTTCTTAAGAAAAAAGATTTTGCAGCCCATGAGGTTCGCGTCTGTATTAATCAAGGTCGGGTCTTAGATGATGAACGTAGACCTAAAGACTATACCGAGCAACAGTATTTACGCAGCACTGAAGAAATGCAGCAGTTGTTTGCCGATATTCCAGAGGCTTTAGAAAATAGCGTAGAAATAGCCAAGCGTTGTACCATCAGTCTCACTTTAGGTGAGAACTTCTTACCCGACTTTCCTGTACCCTCGGGTATGACCTTAAGTGAGTACATGACCCTAGAGGCTGAAAAAGGTCTGGAAGATCGCTTTTTACATTATCCGGCGATAGGCAAGGGCACGGATGAAGAAAATAGGCAAGTGTATTATCAGCGTTTAGATTTTGAATTGAAAATGATCAGCCAGATGGGTTTTCCGGGCTATTTTATGATTGTGGCTGACTTTATTCAGTGGGCCAAAAACAATCTGATTCCCGTTGGCCCTGGTCGTGGTTCGGGTGCAGGGTCTTTAGTGGCTTATGCACTTAAAATTACCGATTTAGATCCTATTGAATTTGATTTATTGTTCGAGCGCTTTTTGAATCCAGAGCGGGTTTCTATGCCTGACTTTGATATCGACTTTTGCATGGATAGGCGTGATGAAGTTATTGATTATGTGGCACGTCATTATGGCCGCGATCATGTCGCACAGATTATTACTTATGGGTCTATGGCCGCTAAGGCGGTTATACGCGATGTAGGGCGGGTCTTAGGTTTTCCTTATGGCTTTGTTGATCGCTTAGCTAAATTGATCCCCTTTGAAATCGGCATGACCCTGACTAAAGCGTTAGCAGATAGTCCTGATCTTAAACTGCTATACGATACCGAAGAAGAAGTGACAGCCTTGATAGATATGGCGCTGTCATTAGAAGGTACGGTCAGAAATGCCGGTAAACATGCCGGTGGTGTGGTGATCTCACCGACTAAGTTAACCGATTTTACGCCTTTATATTGTGAAGAAGATGGCAGCAATCTAGTTACCCAGTTTGATAAAGATGACGTAGAAGCGGTAGGTTTAGTTAAGTTCGACTTTTTAGGGCTACGCACCTTGACCATTATTGATTGGGCTTTGCAAACCATCAATGATAAAAAACGCTTGGCAGGTGAAACTTTAGTCGACATTACTACTATTCCTAGAGATGACTTAGCCTCTTATGTATTGCTCAAGAATGGTCTGACCACGGCGGTGTTCCAGTTAGAATCACGGGGTATGAAAGAGCTGATTAAAAAGCTCAAACCCGATTGTTTTGATGACATTATCGCCTTGGTGGCGCTATTTCGTCCAGGGCCTTTAGAATCGGGCATGGTTGATGATTACATTAATGTAAAACATGGCGCCAAAGCCGAATACGCACATCCAATACTTGAGCCTATCTTAAAGCCTACCAACGGCGTTATTTTGTATCAAGAACAAGTGATGCAAATTGCTAGGGAAATGGCGCTTTATACTTTGGGCGGTGCCGATATGTTGCGCCGCGCTATGGGTAAGAAAAAGCCAGAGGAAATGGCTAAAGAACGAGGCAAATTCTTAGAAGGTTCAGTACAAAACAACGTTGAAGAAGACATAGCCACTTATGTGTTCGATTTAATGGAAAAGTTTGCCGGCTATGGTTTTAATAAATCGCATTCTGCAGCCTACGCTTTAGTTGCTTATCAAACCGCTTGGCTAAAAGCGCATTATCCGTCGGCCTTTATGGCAGCGGTATTATCATCGGATATGGATAACACCGACAAAGTGGTGATATTAATAGAAGAATGTCGGCAGATGAAGCAAGTCATACTGCCACCCGCTATTAATATGTCTATGTATAAGTTTACGGTTAACGAAGCTAGCGACATTATTTATGGTTTGGGAGCCATTAAAGGCGTAGGACAGGGCGCTATAGAAGATATGCTTATAGAGCGCCAAGCAAATGGCTTATTTTTAGGGCTTTATGATTTATGTCAGCGCGTTGATCTGCGTAAGTTTAATCGTCGTGTGCTAGAAGCTTTAATCCGCGCCGGCGCTTTTGATGAGTTTGATGAAAACCGCGCCAGCCATTTAGCCGAATTACCAACGGCCTTACGTGTTGCAGAACAGCATGGCAAAATGGCTAAAACCGGTCAAAATGATATGTTTGCACTGCCGGGTTTAGACATTGATGAGGAGGAGGTTGGTGACGGTGTGTCGGGTGCTTATGCGCAAGCAGTAACGCCTTGGACAGATCATGAACGCTTAGCTGCTGAAAAATTAACCTTAGGTTTATTTTTAACAGGCCATCCTATAGATTCCTATGAAGCCGAATTAAAACACTTTACTCATGGAAAAATAGCGGCCCTAAAAGTAGGGCGAGGCAGTGTGGAAGCGCGTATTGCCGGTTTAATTGTTGAGTTTCGGACTCGTCAAAATAAAAAGGGTAATACTATGGGCTTTGCCACCCTAGATGACAATACCGGTCGGCTTGAATGTGCTTTATTTGGCGAGGTGTACGAGAAATATCGGGGGCTTTTGGGAAAAGATAGTTTATTAATCGCCGAAGGTGGTTTAGCCCTTGATAATTTCTCAGGAAATTTACGCTTAACGGTAGAAAAACTCTACGATATCGATCAGGCCAGAGAACAATTTGCTAGAGGCCTACAATTAACTTGGAATACTACCTCAACGGTTAACAATTTAAGCACTCAGTTGACAGCGGTATTAATGCCCTTTAAGAAAGGCGGTTGCCCCGTGAGTATTGCTTATAGTTCTGAGCAAGCGCGCACTACGCTTCAGTTAGGAGATGAATGGCGTGTGCATCCTACGGACGAACTCATAGTCCGATTAAAAACACTATTGGGCACTGATGCGGTAGAGGTTAGATACCGATAAGTGTTTAAAGACTTACCGATATTAATAATGTGCTAACCGTATCAAGCTTAGAAATGAAAAGTCAGTGAAAATAGTATCTTATACAGTCTTCTTTCTTTATTCCTGACTCAGCTCATCAACATAAAGCGTCGCGGCGATAACCGCTGCTGGTGCGATGATGATATTGATGATTGGTATTGATAAGCCTAAAACAGCCATGCCCCCAAAGCTTAAAGCACCCCAGCGTATACTTTTAAGCAATTGTTTTTGTTCTACGAATAAGATGCCAGCGTTTTCTAAAGGATAAGCCATATATTCCAAACTCATACTCCAGGCACTAAATAAGGCCCAGAGTAAGGGTGCGATCAGATTAATGCCAGGAATGAAAGAGACTACCAATAATGGAATCGCTAGACGGAGTATATAAAGTACACGCTTAGTTTCTGCCACTATGACCTTAGTAAAAGGTTGTTCACTAACAGCGATAGCCTCAGGATTGATTAGTGTTAAGGTTTTAGCGGCTAATTTGCCGTAAAAGGGCGCGGCCAGTAGATTGGCTAAGACCGTAAAAATAAAAAAGCCGACGATAAAGAAACTGACAAAGAATAGCGGCCATAATAGCCAATGCAACCAATGCAGCCAACTGGGAATAAAGGCATTAATTAAGCTATCGATATAGTAATAGCCTAAGCTTAAGGCGACACTGTATAGGACGATATTGATCAAAATCGGGATCAATATAAAGTGGCGCAAAGGTGCGCTGCCTAATAAAGCGATGCCTTTAAATAAATAACGGGCCGCAAGTATGGGGTTGTTGCCTTTGTTAGCAAATTTCATTTTTTATACCTTGTAAGCTTAGTACGGTAGGATTCATCACCACGCCACGTTCAGTGACGATAGCGGTTATGAGTTCAGCCGGTGTCACATCAAACACTGGATTCCAGGCATCAATTAATGAGCCATCCTGTTGATAGTAGTCGGGTAAGAGTTCATGGGCAGGTCGCTGTTCAATAGCGATATCTTCCCCGTTTTCAATACTCCAGTCGATGGTCGAGGTGGGAGCAACCACCATCACCTTAACACCATGTTGTTTGGCCAATACCGCTAAGGAATACGTGCCTATTTTATTAGCGACATCACCTCTAGCAGTAATTCGATCAGCCCCCACGACTATCCATGCGATAGCGCCCGATTTCATTAGCCATGCTGCTGCTGAATCGGCTATTAAAGTAGCAGGAATACCTTCTTGTGCTAATTCCCACGCGGTCAAACGGGCACCTTGTAACCACGGCCTTGTTTCACCCATATAAATGTTGATGGTTTGTCTTAGCCTAATACTACGAATGACACCCAGTGCCGTACCATAACCACCGGTAGCTAAGGCCCCGGCATTGCAATGAGTCATCAGACCCTTAGCGCCACTTAACAAATCTGCACCTAGCTCGCCCATGATTTGATTGGCGGCTATATCATCACTATGGATTTTTTCAGCAAGTGTTATTGTTGCCGCAATAGGATCATTTAAAGGCTGAGCGAGCAGGGCGGTCATTAGCTCTAACGCCCAAAACAAATTAACGGCGGTGGGCCTAGAGCTAGCGAGTAAGGCGATATCTTCTTTGACCTTTTGTTGCCATTCATTTTTATTTTTCTGGTAGTGCTGGCTGACGGCAAGTGCAACGCCATAAGCGGCAGCGATACCAATAGCCGGAGCCCCACGAACCTGCATAGTGGCGATGGCATCAGTTACACCGATAGCATCATCATAGTTATTATAAATAAGTTGCTCGGGTAAGAGTCGTTGATCAAGTACTGCTAAATGCGTGCCTGTCCATTGTAAAGCCTGTACTGTTGTTGATAATGCTGAGGTCATTTTTATAATATCTGCTGTTAACGTTATAATAGCAATGTTATGCATCACTGCCCAAGGTTAAGGTTTTTTGTAGTCGGATTTTATGGCTTCAATGCCGGTCGAGATTTATAGCCCCGACCGAAACGTTTGAATGCTTCAATAACCGTCGCGAGACGGGGTTTATAACCCCGTCTCAAACGTTTGATATTGCAATTGTCTTTGAAAGATCACCGAAGAAATAGGCCTGCTTTTGGTTATATAACGCCGTTTGGATGCCTCAAT
>CAIVYW010000181.1 GCA_903910205.1 uncultured Methylococcaceae bacterium
GATACATCGAACGCCTGCCATGGCAATGGGATTAACTCAAGAGGCATTAACTTGGAGATTCTTATTCGTGATACCTATTCCGGTAACTCATTGATAAAAAACAACCTGCATTGATTTGTAGGGACTACCCAATTTTGGATGTTGATTCAGGCGGCTAATAAATAGTTGATCTTCGTTTGTGTTCATGGATTATGTAAAAATAAAAGTATTTTACATGATCCCCGCACTTTTAATCCCACCCCATCTCACCTTAATTTTGAATAGTTGGTCTTATATTTGCTTAGATATTTTGATAGCTATTATGGAGCGCATAAATACCCTATATTACTGAATTTAGGGTATGGTGTGGGCAAAATATGATTAACAAATGTCACAAAATTGACGGATATCTCTTGTTACTAATGAATTTCGGCGATTTGTCGTCGCAGATTAACGATTGTTTTATCCGTTTTTAAAAAGGAGTGGAAGGTTGAGTGGGTTATCAGATATTCCATTAAGTTAAAAGTATCATTATAGGAGGTTTTATGGGTATGGGCATTTCGTCCGCCTCATCGTCAGTCAGTGGTGCCAGTCAGTGGCAGCAACAAAAGTCCAGCCTTAGTCAATTATCTGGGGCGATGAAGTCTGGTAATTTGAGTGCGGCTCAACAAGCGTTTACGTCACTTTCGGCTAATAATCCGGCGGCTAAAGACCCTAATAGCCCATTGGGTAAATTAGGCGAGGCATTGCAGTCGGGTAATATGAGTGCGGCACAACAAGTTTTTTCAACAATGCAAGCGAGTGCAACATCGCATGCCTCTTCAACACAAGGGGCAGGGCATCACCATCACCATCATGGTGGTGGTATGCCACCAACGACGGCGTCATTGCCGCTAGCGACTTCTGGCTCAGTGGGCACTAAAATCAATACTACCGCTTAAATTGGACGGTATTTTGATCATAAAATCCTCGGCAATACTATCGGGGATTTTATGATAATAATTTTTTTTAGTTACTTCGTCAGGTCATGCGCCGTGAAGGCTACTAACTTAAGAGTAAGCAGTAAGATATTTGCCAGACATTAGGGCGGTATCAAACAAGTGCAGTTCATGAAAAAGTCAGGTGGGGTTGGCTATCCCTATCAAAATGCAGATCGAATAGGTTACGTTATGACGCTAGGAAAAACACGGCAATAGGCAGAACAATTAGCTAATGTGTTTATATCTGCGGTCATTGTGAATGTGGTATGAACATTGATTTAACTATGATTTTTAGAAAAACTATAATCTATTAAAAAGGACAGCTGGTATAGATAGTCGTCATAGGTTAAAATCCTTTCGTTTTTTGTGATAATTTCACGTAAAAATGTCAAGGTAGGTTTTTGTTTAATCTTGAGTTTACGAAATTATATTACATCTAAAAGTTTATAACTTACTATCGAAGAGGCTGCTCCGTGAACAAAGTAAAGCAACTATTCGCAAGTCTGATCTTAGCCGCTTTAGGGCTAGGAACAGCACAAGCGGACTATACGCTCAATTTAATGAAAGGGGTTACAAAGGTCAGTAATGACATTTATGATCTGCACATGCTCATATTATGGATTTGTGTCATTATCGGTGTCATTGTGTTTGGCGCTATGTTTTATTCAATTTATCATCATCGTAAATCGAAAGGACATCAAGCGGCACAATTTCATGAAAACACGACCATCGAGATTATTTGGACGATTATTCCAACATTGATTTTAGTTGCTATGGCTATTCCGGCAACGAAAACCATGCTGGAACTCAATAACGTCAATGAATCTGATATGACTATCCAAGTCACTGGTAAACAGTGGTACTGGGATTATAAGTATTTGAATACGGATATTCATTTCGAAAGTCATTTAGATGAAGCGAGTGAGAAATCTCATCGGACTATGGGCGCAGATCCTCGTTTAGTGCCTCATTATTTGTTAAATGTTGATAAGCCTTTAGTTATTCCTATTAAAACTAAGGTGCGCTTCGTGTTGACATCAGCCGATGTTATTCATTCCTGGTGGGTACCTGATCTGGGTTGGAAAAAAGATGCAAATCCTGGTTTTATAAACGAAGCATGGACTTTAGTTGATAAACCCGGCACTTACCGTGGTCAATGTACTGAACTCTGCGGGCGAGATCATGGTTTTATGCCTATTGTGGTTATTGCAATGGAGCAACCAGATTATGATGCGTGGGTGAAAAAGACTTTAGAGCAACAAAAACAAAAGCCAGATTTGAGTGATCAAACGCGCGAGCAACTGATGGCTCATGGCGAATCAGTGTATTTAAAAAATTGCGTAGGCTGTCATCAAATTAAAGGTGCTGGTGTTCCTGGATTGATTCCTGCTTTAACGGGTAGTGCTATAGCCACTGGAAAGTGGGAGTCTTTAGATGGCTTCTTACGTGCAGGTACTTCAAAAATGCCAAAATTTGATAAATTGAATGGTAAAGAATTTGCAGAGCTAATGACGTATGTGCGAAATAATTTGGGCAATAACGTGGGCGATGAATTACAGCCAAAGCAAACTGCGCTTCCCGATGATGACGATGAATAAGTCGAACTTTCATTGTCACCCAACACTATTAATTATTCTTGAGGTATAAATTATGTCAGCTGCTGTAGCCGAACACGATGATCATGACGATCATCATCATGACGATCACGATCATGGCCCTGCTAAAGGGCTGTTAAGATGGATAATTACCACTAATCACAAAGATATAGGTACTTTATATTTGTTGTTTGCATTAGCGATGTTCTTTGTGGGTGGATCCATGGCTATGGTTATCCGCGCAGAATTATTTGAGCCTGGTTTGCAATTTGTGGATCCTGCTTTTTTTAATTCAATGACGACTATGCATGCGTTAGTCATGGTATTTGGAGCGGTTATGCCTGCCTTTGTTGGCTTGGCAAACTGGCAAATTCCTTTGATGATAGGTGCCGCCGATATGGCTTTGCCTCGTATGAACAATATGAGTTTTTGGATGTTGGTAGCAGGTGTGTTATTGCTAGCAAGCACGTTGTTTATGGAAGGTGGCGCACCTAATGGTGGTTGGACTTTATATCCGCCTTTAGTTTTACAGCCTATTACCGTTGGTAAAGCCTTACCCTTCGCTATTTTCTCCGTACATTTATTAGGTATTTCCTCAATTATGGGGGCGATTAATATTATCGCGACGATTTTAAATATGCGTGCGCCAGCGATGAGACTTATGGACATGCCTTTATTTGTCTGGACATGGTTGATCACTGCCTTTTTATTGATTGCTGTTATGCCTGTATTTGCAGGAGCAGTCACTATGTTGCTGACGGATAAATTCTTCCATACTAGTTTCTTTAATGCAGCTGGCGGTGGTGATCCGGTCCTTTATGAACATATCTTTTGGTTCTTTGGTCATCCAGAAGTGTATATCATGATTTTGCCTACCTTCGGTGTGGCATCAACGATTATTCCTGTGTTTGCGCGTAAACCGTTATTTGGTTATGCCTCTATGGTTTGGGCGACAGCTTCTATTGCTTTTCTTTCATTCATCGTTTGGGCACATCACATGTTTACAGTGGGTATGCCAATAGCGGGTGAGTTGTACTTCATGTACGCCACGATGATTATCGCGGTGCCTACCGGCGTTAAAGTGTTTAACTGGACCGCCACTATGTGGAAAGGTGCAATGACCTTTGAGACGCCCATGCTGTTTTCTGTGGCTTTTGTGGTGTTATTTACCATGGGTGGCTTTACCGGCTTAATGATGGCGATTGCGCCAGCTGACTTCCAGTATCACGATACTTATTTTATCGTTGCCCATTTCCATTACACCTTGGTGCCTGCTTCCATTTTTATTTTGATGGCGGCCGGTTACTTTTGGTTGCCTAAATGGACGGGTCATATGTATAACGAAAAAATTGGTCAATTACATTTTTGGTTGTCTGCTATCTCGGTCAATATCTTGTTTTTTCCTCAGCACTTTTTAGGTTTAGCTGGTATGCCTCGTCGTATACCTGATTATGCAATACAGTTTGCTGATTGGAATATGATTTCGAGTATCGGTGGCTTTATTTTTGGTGCGAGTCAGTTATTATTCTTATATATCGTCATTGACACCATAAAAGGTGGTACAGGTGAGAAAGTAAGTGATGAAGTATGGGAAGATGCTGCTAAGCACGGCTTGGAATGGACGTTACCTAGTCCTGTTCCTTACCATACTTGGATAACCCCCCCTACGACTGTGCCAACTGAGCATGTTTTAGATATTCACTAGCTAATGGGAATAGACCTGATCTATGTATAGATCAGGTATCCACTAATATAATGACAATAAAAAATAAAAATTTACTAACGGCCGTTATTTTGGTTGCTGTAGCGTTAATCGTTTATTTATTTGCAGTAGCGCAAGCGGTTTCTCAATGAGTACAGCGCTTAGTAAAAAACATACTAAGCTAGTTCGAATATTGGTACTCGTTGCGATTGCTATGTTTGGCTTCGGTTATGCCTTGGTGCCCATTTACGATGTGTTATGTGAATGGAAGTGGATTGAGCGTGATAGGCCAAATGACATAAAACAAGTGTCGGAAGCAGCCTATAAAGTCGATATGGCTAGAGAAATCACTGTAGAGTTTATAACTACCTTGAATGAATCTACGCCTATGGAGTTTCATCCTGAAATCAAGCAATTAAAAGTTCATCCAGGTGAATATCATACCGTTAATTTTTATGCTGAAAATAAAGCGAATAAAGTCATGGTTTCTAGGGCTATTGCTAGTTTTTCGCCGGCTTTAACGAGTAGTTACTTTGAAAAAACGCAATGTTTTTGTTTTTCAGAGCAAACGTTTCAACCGAAAGAAATTAAAATAATGCCGATGCGATTTGTTATTAATCCAGATTTGCCTGCAAGTTATAAAACAATTACATTGTCATACACATTTTTTGATAATACTGAAAAATCAGTAAATAAATAAAAGGGGAAGCTGATGTCTACAAATACTGCTTATTACATTCCACATAAAGCAACTTGGCCAGTTATTGGCACGGCCGGTTTAGTGATTATGCTAGCTGGTTTTGCAAACTATTTAAATGGTTCATCTATCGGGCCGACTATGATGGTGATAGGTTTACTCATTTTTATCACCATGCTAGTGGGTTGGTTTACATTGCAAGCCAAGGAAAGTGAATCGGGCATGTATAACCATGGGGTGGGTATTTCCTATCGTATGGGCATGATGTGGTTTATTTTTTCGGAAATCATATTTTTTGCGGTGTTCTTCGGTACCTTGTGGTATACCCGTAATTTGTCGGTGCCTTGGTTAGGCGAAGGCGCAACTAAAGAAATATTACATTCTGCATATCAAGCCACTTGGCCTACTAATGGGCCTGGCAATGTCGGTGGTCATTATGAGCCGATGGGGGCTTGGGGATTACCGTTTTTAAATACCTTACTTCTGTTAACGAGTGGTGTGACATGTACTTGGGCGCATCATGGTTTACTGGCTAAGAATAGAGACCAATTGATTAAAGGTTTGGCTGCAACGGTTTTGCTAGGATTTTTATTCGTTACCTTTCAGGCTATCGAATATCATGAAGCTTACACAGAAATGGGTTTGACCTTAGGGTCAGGTATCTATGGCTCTACGTTCTTTATGTTGACAGGTTTTCATGGTTTCCATGTTTGTGTCGGTGCGATTATTTTGAGCGTAGTGTTGTTTCGTAGCGCTAAGGGTCATTTTAAACCTGAAAATCATTTCGCTTTTGAAGCCGCTGCATGGTATTGGCATTTTGTCGACGTAGTCTGGTTAGGTTTGTTTATCTTTGTTTATTTGATGTAAATTACTCGACCCAAAAAAGCGCGGACTGAATAGTCCGCGCTTTTTTTTTGTCAGGATGATAGCGTTATTGAGTGGTTGCTGACAATGTATAGGTAATAGGATTGATATCTTTTAATTAGTACGGTCAGTTTGAACGGGTTTTTGCATCTGCATTCCTTCGCCCAAACCATGCGGTTTAAAAATGCCAGTAGCGACAGCTATAAAAAGAAAAATAAATAACAGCATTGAAAGACCAATACGGAACGTCAGGTCTCTAAGGGTTTTTTGGGATTGATCTCCGGCTTTTCGATTAACAAGGTGAAACAAGGCGGAGCCGAGACTGATAAGTATCAGGATAAAGGCAATGATGATGAGGCTTTTGATAATCATGATAAAGTTATGGTTGGTGATAAGGCGGTTTCTATTCTCGTTTAATAATGAGTTTGTGCCAATAGCTAAATTTAATAATGTATGCTTATTTACAAAGAGACTGCGATGAGATTTGAGAAAATTCCTACATTAGCTTATTTGGCGTTGTTGGTGCTGTTATGTGCCTTGGGAACCTGGCAGTTAGGTCGTTCAGAAGAGAAGAGGTTGTTTCTTGAGCAGCAAGCGTTAGCTTTTGCATCTGCTGAAATTATATCGTTATCGAATCATGCTGATATTGATGCTGATAAGCTTAGATATAAAAAAACATTGGTGACGGGGCATTATGATACAGGGCATCAATTCTTAATAGATAATCAAATCAGTGCAGGGAAGGTGGGTTATTTTGTGTTAACGCCCTTTATTCTACAAGGAGAGACTGTCGGTGTTTTGGTTAATAGAGGTTGGATTCCGTTAAACCCTGATAGAAGGGTTTTGCCTGATGTACAGATTAAAAATGAATCTACCGTTGTCAGCGGGCGTATAAATCATTTTCCTAGTGTAGGGCTAAAATTAGCAGGCGCTGAAATACCGACTGATAGCTGGCCGTCGGTCTTGCAAGTGGTTGATGTAGGCGTTTTAGCAAAGAAACTGGCTTATCCTTTAATGCCATTTCAAATAGAATTAGATAAAGACCAGCCAGCAGGTTTTAAAAGGGAATGGCAAGCAATGACTGTCATGTTGCCTGAACAACACATCGCTTATGCTATACAATGGTTTGCATTGGCAATCACGCTCACAATGCTATTTATTTGGTATAGCTATAAAAAAAATGATAAATAAACAACAAAAGAAAAATCAATTATTAATAGTGGCGATTTTTGGTTTAACCATTATCCCTTTTTTAATCGCTTGGGGATTAGAGAAATATCCTAAATTAGTAAAAGGTACGACTAATAGTGGGCAACTAATTATTCCACCTGTCACTACCGAACGAACTGATTTTACTGGATTCGATTCTTTTTCGTCTAAAAATATAGCAGAACTTGCTGGGCATTGGTTAATAGTCAATGTTATTCCAGAAACAGGTTGTAATGAGGTCTGTCTTGACGCGCTGCTTAAAAGTAAGCAATTAAGGCTGATGTTAAATAAGGAGTTACCGCGCACACGTCGTATTGTTATTGTTTTTAAAGATTCGGCTAGCGCAGAGGCACATCAATGGTGGTTAAAAGATACGCTGTTGTCGAGATTACACCGTACCAAAAATCCAGCCGATGACGCTCTATTTTTGAGATTGCTGCTTGAAGAAAACAAGCTAGATAATGCGTTAATAGAAAAATTAATTGGTAACGAAGATAAGGAATTCGCGCTTAATTCGGATTTGATCAGGGTAAAGCCCAGCACTGAATTGGTTAAAAAAATGACTGACATCAGACAAGGTAAGGCTATATCTAATGGCATGTTGTTTTTAATAGATCCTCTAGGTAATTTAATGATGCAATATGATTCAGGATTCAATACTTATAAAGTAAAAGAGGATCTCATGCATTTACTCAAAATTTCACAAATTGGTTAGTGGCACATATATGTTTAGAAATTCAACTCTAGTTGGCGTTTTTTTAACGTTAATAATTATTATTTTAAGTTCATGGGCTAGGTTAACTGGAATCGATCTGACGCTATCGTCCTCAGTTATCGCCTTATTAAAAAGGGGAGGGGATATTGGTCTGTTGGCTACATCAGGTCTGTTGGCTTTGTTATTATGTTTGTTTGCCTGGAGACAACAACCACCTAAAACAGTCGTCATAAAGACCTCACTAGCGTTAGTCTTTCTTATCGGCTTGCAGTCAGTTTTGGCTATTTTAGCAAAAACTATAGAGGTCATGCCTATTGTTATCACAACACAGATGTTGTTGAGCATGCTGACTTTCGGGCTGTTTTTTGGGCTATATTTGCGTAGTAATCCGGCAATTACCGGTGCTCTAAGTAATCAGCGCAATGGCCTTGGCTTGTTTGCGCAACTGTCGTTGCTAGTTTTATTAGTAGAGATTATGTTAGGCGTTTGGGTTAGTGCTAATCACGCCGCTTTAGCTTGTAATACTTTTCCGCAATGTAATGGATCGTGGTGGCCCAAAGCGGATTATCAGCATGCGTTAAATTTATTTAACGGCTTATTAACGGGCTATACTGGCATTATTTCATTCGATGCCCAAGTAGCGGCCAACTGGTTGCATAGAATCAGTGCGTTACCATGCTTTATAGTGCTCAGTTTGTTAATGTTCAGCGCAACCGCTACAAACTCTTCAAAATCAGTAAAAATAGCTGGTTTGTGGCTAGGTGTGTTGTTATTTGCGCAAATAGGGTTGGGTATTGTAGGTGTTAAGCTGAATATGCCGCTATGGATAACAGTTGCTCATCATGTGGTGGCGGCGTTATTGATGCTACCCTTGATTGCGATCAGTTTTTATAGCCGATACGGTTTTGAAAAAGAACAGTCAGCTATTGTTAGTGCTGAACCTGAACCTAAATCGGAATTTGTTGCGCCCTCTATACCTGTAGATGATGCAAAAGAGACCTATGTAGAGTTGCCGCCTGAATCACTTTATTTACGCCTTAAATCACAGTTAGAGCGCACTCGTTCTGGACTGAATAACATATTGGCGAATCTACCTATAGGTCATCAAGATATTAATGATGATTTACTGGAAGAAATTGAAGCCAGCTTAATTATGGCTGATGTGGGTGTTGATGCGACCACAGAAATAATTAGGCACTTGACGCAGCGTGTAGAACGACATCAGTTGAGCGATGGCTTGGCGTTATCAGCCGCCTTAAAGGAAGAGTTATTGGCAATACTCCAGCCTTGCAATATTCCTCTACAGATACCGAAACAAGATACGCCATTTGTAATATTAGTCGTTGGTGTTAATGGAGCGGGTAAGACAACGACTATTGGCAAATTAGCTAAACGCCTACAAGCACAAGGACATAGTGTTATGTTAGCGGCAGGAGATACCTTTAGGGCAGCCGCTGTTGAGCAACTGCAGGTCTGGGGTGACCGCAATAATATTCATGTCGTTGCTCAGCATACGGGCGCTGATTCAGCATCGGTTATCTATGACGGCTTACAATCGGCACAAGCAAAAGGCATTGATGTATTAATTGCGGATACCGCAGGTCGATTACATACAAAGTCTCATTTGATGGATGAGTTAAAGAAGGTAAAGCGAATTATGGGTAAGCTAGATAGTGCCGCTCCTCATGAGGTGCTATTAGTTTTAGATGCAGGAACGGGTCAAAATGCATTATCCCAAGCAAAATTATTTAATGAAGCAGTTGCCTTAACTGGCTTAGTATTGACCAAGCTAGATGGTACGGCAAAAGGTGGGGTTATTTTTGCCTTAGCTAAACATACGGGCATTCCTATAAGATTTATTGGTATAGGTGAAGGTATTGATGATTTACAAGATTTTAATGCTGAACAATTTGTTGACGCTCTATTCGTAAAGGACTAAAGCATGATTCATTTTGACGCGGTCACTATGCGTTATCCAGAAACGGGAGACGTTTTACGCAATGTTAGTTTTCATCTACGGAAAGGAGAAATAGCATTTCTTACGGGTCATTCAGGTGCTGGAAAAAGTACGCTGCTGAAATTGATTACAGTAATGGAGCGGAGTAGTAGGGGACGCGTTATATTGGATGGTCAGGATCTTGGGCTTGCAAAAGAACATCAATTGCCCTTTATTAGACGAAAAATGGGGGTTATATATCAAGATTATAAGTTACTTTATGATAGAACTGTTTTTGATAATATAGCCCTACCTTTAGTTATTGCGGGCTATGGGCATCTTGAAGTTACTCGTAGGGTACGAGCAGCATTAGACAAAGTTAATCTGACTGGAAAAGAAAAGAAATATCCATTAGCCTTGTCGGGAGGTGAGCAGCAGCGAGTAGGCATTGCAAGAGCTGTGGTAAATAAACCGCCTATTATTATAGCCGACGAACCTACAGGAAATTTAGATCCAGAATTATCCGCCGAAATCATGTATTTGTTTAGTCAGTTTCAGCAGGTTGGCGTTACTGTTTTGATTGCATCGCATGATATTTCTTTGATAACACAGCTAAATCATCGCGTATTAAAACTGGATCATGGTCAATTAGTCACGAGTTAAGAGATGAAGTACAGCAGAAAAAATCAAGCAAGAAAAAATGTACGAGAGAGTTCTCTAAGGCAAGCTAAGAAGCAAACAAAAATAGCTGGAGGTGATTTTTTTGATAAATTACATGCCTATAGAGACGTTCATGCGCATGCATTATTTTCAAGTTTGGGGCGGATTGTTGCGGAACCATTTAATTCGATCATGACGATATCGGTACTAGCGATTGCTATTTCATTTGTTAGTGGTTTTCATGTTTTGGCGGTAAATATTCAGCAATTAACCGAACATTTAGACGCTAGTAATCAAATCTCATTATTTTTACGAGACGATGTTTCTGATGCTCATGCTAATAAATTAGCTGAAAGTATAAGGAAAAATATAAATGTTCAAAATGTTAAAGTAATCTCTAGAGAAGATGCGGCGGCAGAATTTCAAACATATAGCGGTTTTGGGTCAGCTATTAATGAGTTAGAAAAAAATCCACTTCCTATCGTTTTGCAGGTTCTGCCTAAAAAAAGTTTGGAAGATAAGCGAGGATTGGAGGATCTGCAAAAGGAATTTCAGCAATCACCTGAAGTTGATGTGGCTCAGATGGACTTGCAATGGATTGAGCGCTTACGTTCAATTATAGACATGGTGAAGTTATTTGCGAGTATATTAAATATATTATTGGTGGCTGCGGTATTACTAATTATTGGGAATACTGTACGAATAGAATTACATAATCGTCGAGATGAAGTTATTATTGAAAAGTTGGTTGGTGCTACCAATTCGTTTATAAGACGCCCATTCTTGTACGCCGGTTTTTGGATAGGATTTATTTCTGGTATATCAGCATGGTTCATTGTAACTGTGTTGATGCTAATAGTAAGACAAGCTGTGGAAAAGTTATCTAGTCTCTATGGTGGAAGTTTTCATATGTTATTTTTGAGTCTAACAGATACCTTGGCGTTAATAGCTATTTCTTCGTTACTTGGCGTTTTGGCATCGTGGACGGTAGTCAGTTATCAAATGCACTCAACTAAGTTAAAAAAACAGGTTCGCTTGCAAAAGTAATGTCTATAACGATTTTTAGGCTATTAACTTAAAGCGGGACGGTTTGAGCATAGACGAAAGGCTCAGGGAGAAAGATTAAGTCTAGGAGGCTAGCAACTTAAGGCGTCATAGATGCTAGGCTTAACCCTTAACCCTTAAGCCTTCGCCTTTTGTCTGCGTTTAGGAGAACCTTGTCTAAAAATGAACGATTAAACTAAAGCTAAACTGTCCCGCCTTAAGTTGGTAGCCGATTTTCACATGTGAATGATCATTAGATCAAACATAAAATGAGTCTGGTAAATAAATCGACTAGTCTAGTGATGTAATCTTCAACTATCTATATCTAAAGGGAAAATTAACTGAGCTTATTAAAATAGAGAATAGTAAAAATTAAATAGTGGGTATAAATATGAAAATTATTGGCACTCAGTGATGTTGAGTGCTAATATTCGGAAAAATTTTTTAAGGAATTTCTATGACACCTGCCTTAGCCTTACCGATTAATTTATCAGTTGGAACATTTGATGCCTATTTAAATTTGGTTCGTCAGATGCCGCGTCTGACATTAGATCAAGAGCGTGAATTAACGCTGAAGTTTAGAGATCATGGCGATTTAGATGCGGCTCGTGATTTAGTAATGAGCAATTTAAGATTTGTTGTTCATGTTGCTAGGGGTTACAGTGGTTACGGTTTGTCGATGCCGGATATTATTCAAGAAGGAAATATTGGCTTGATGAAGGCTGTTAAGCGTTTTGATCCTGATGTAGGTGTGCGATTGGTGTCTTTTGCAGTACATTGGATTAAGGCAGAGATACACGAATACGTTATTAAAAACTGGGGTATTGTAAAAGTTGCTACCACTAAATCTCAGCGTAAATTGTTCTTTAATTTACGTAAATCTAAGCAGGGTATAGGTTGGCTGTCGGGTGATGAAGCTAAAGCAATTGCTGCAGATTTAAATGTAAACCTAAGTGATGTATACGAAATGGAAAATCGATTGGGTAGTCCTGATCTGTCATTTGATATGTCCTTAGATGAAAGCGCAGAAGATTTTTATTGTGCGCCCGTGAATTATCTTCATCAGCACGGCACTGATCCATTAGAGTTGCTAGAAAATGCAGATTGGGAAGGGCAAGGCCAAGATTTATTAGCTGATGCGATGTCTGAATTAGATCCACGAAGCTTAGATATTTTATCGAGCCGTTGGTTATCCGATAAAAAAGTCACTTTACATGAGCTGGCTGAACGCTATAACGTTTCTGCTGAAAGAATTCGTCAGTTAGAGCAAAATGCTATGAAAAAGATAAAGGCTTCCGTTGTACGCTAAAAGATTGAAGCGATGAAATGGGCTTTAAAATGTAATATGTAGCTTATTTTTCAAGCCTAAATATGGACACTAACTTAAGGTGTTGCAGATGCTAATCTTAACCTCAAATAGACGTTTAGGGGCTTTTCAAAGACTAAACCAAAATTATGATTCCTTCGTCCTAAAGTTAAGACGAAGGAATAAGCTTCTATAAAACTATTATTCGCGTTATAAGCAATATCTTAACGCATTAAGCGACATCGTTTAGGTGGGGTTGAGAAGATGCAATAAAGTTTGTGCCTGTTCTGCCGCATCATGACCAAGATTGGTTAAATAGCCGCCATCTTCATGGGTTATTAATCCTTTGTCAAAAAGGCGTTTAGTTGCAGCGATGTTATCCGTTGATGCAGTCTTATGCACCTTGATGCCTTCAAGTGTAGTATCTAAATTGTAACGGATAAGAATGTTCAATTCGTCTACAAGATTTTTATTATAGGGCATAGTAAATCCTCACGATTCCATTAAGAAGGAATAGTAGCATAATGCTATTTATCAATAACGTGTAGTCTTTTCTATACTGCATGTAAGCTAGCGCGAGAAAACAGACTCTTTTATAAGAGAATACTATAGTAATATTAAAAATAAGTCATATTATTATAAGGCAAGCAGTGTACATAACCGATTGATTTACGTCTATTTTATTAAAGTAGATCGCTGTGTATTGCAGATGAAGCAAACAATTAGAGAGGGCTGGAATATTGATCAAAAATATTTTGGATTGACAGTTGTCCCCATTCTACTTTAAAGTTGTGTCCGCAAAACAAGTATGTAACCAATCTATAATTATTAATATAACCCTTCGGAGCACATAACATGGCAAAAGCATTAATTCAAATGGCATTAGATTCACTGGATTTCGACGCAACAGTAGCTCTTGCTACCACTGTAGCACCGTATGTTGATATTTTTGAAATCGGA
>CAIVYW010000182.1 GCA_903910205.1 uncultured Methylococcaceae bacterium
AAACAGCTTGCGGCGCTCGGTGGCTTTACGGATCACGCTATTCAACGATTCAATGGCATTAGTGGTATAAATCACTTTGCGTATCGCATCAGGATAATCGAAAAAAGTAATCAGATTCAGCCAATGCCGCCGCCAAGAGGCACTGATGCTCGGATACTGTTTATCCCATTGCCGAGCAAAGGCCTCCAGTTCCTGCTCAGCCTCGGTCACAGTAATCGATTGGTAAATAGCCTTGAGTCCCGCCGCCACGGCCTTACGATCTTTCCAGCTGACGTAAGCCATGGAATTGCGCATCATGTGGACGATGCACAGCTGCACCTGGGTTTTCGGAAATACGGTGGCTATAGCCTCTGGAAAACCGGTCAAGCCATCGACGCAGGCGACAAGCACGTCTTTAACGCCGCGATTTTTCAGTTCGGTCAGTACCGACAACCAAAACCTAGCGCCTTCGTTTTCCGACATCCATAAGCCCAGCAATTCCTTCTGACCATGAATATTCACGCCCAGCGCCACATAGACCGCTTTGTTGATGACGCGCTTGTCCTGACGAACTTTGACAACGATGCAGTCCAGATACAAGATAGGATAACCGCTATCCAGCGGACGACTCTGCCATTCAAGTACCTTTTCCAACACCGAATCAGTGACTTGCGAGACCAAGGTGGGTGAAATATCGGCACCGTAGAGTTCGGCAAACGTATCGACAATATCCCGTGTACTCATGCCTTTGGCATAGAACAGCAGGATTTGATCGTCAAACTTAGTTAGGCGAGTTTGATTTTTCGCCACAAACACCGGATCGAAGCTGCCGTTACGATCACGCGGTGTTTCAATCTCAATCGCGCCGTGGTCGCCCTTCAACGTTTTACGGTTGTAGCCATTACGGCTGTTGCCGCTGTTATAACCATCGGGGGCATGTCTTGCATAGCCTAGGTGGGCATCCATTTCGGCATTCAGTGAGGCTTCTACCGTGATTTTTAATAGTTCTCGGCTCAGCTTAGCCAGATCACTGGGCGATTTTAAACCGCGCCCTAATTCTTGCATGGCTGAAATTAAGTTGGGGTCTGTAATTAGGTTGCTCATTTTCTCTCCTTATATCGCCGTATTGTACGGCACTGAAAATAAGCGGTTACACGGATTTTTTTACACCCCTTGCCACTTCAAAATCTTTCGTCATAATCGCCCCCGCTTGTCCAGACAAACGAGACGCATTGTGTCCTGCAATTGCCAGTTTTTGTATTGCGCCATTTTCTTGGAAACCATTGACACGGAAATCACCATAGCCTACACCAATGCGTGGCTGTACCGAATAACCATTTTGATTAAAGGCTAAATACGTCATCCCTAAATCGGCATTAATGCCATCACTGGATGTGGTAGCAGTTGTTGTTCCAGTCATGGCTGAACGATTCAAGTTATAATTGTAATTTGAATAACCTACACTGCTCATCACTCTAAAATCAGGGGTTAATGCACCGCGTGCATATACTGTCCCCCCCACGCCGTCCACTGAACCATTGCCATAGGTTGAATTCATTGAACCCGTTGAACCTAACACCATCGCTCCCAAAGACACTTTATTGCTACCCGCTTCTGCACCAAGATAGAAGTCGTTACGATTCAGCGTATTTCCGCCAAAACCATATTGGTTATGGACATAGCCGGTATAGACATCTTTATTGGCAATAAATTTATCACTTGAAGTTCCTTTTGTCTGCGATGTATTCGACAACGGACGCGAAAATAAAATATCAGAAACGGTTTTATTTGTTAATAAAGCATAATCGCTTATGCCACTGTAGTGTTCAGGCACTAAACGATTCATCGTGCTACCTGAAGCTAATGCCGTCCATGCAATTTGCCCGACCGGTGTTGCAGTATCATCAATTAGGGGTGTAAAAAAATCCGTGTAACCGCTTATTTTCAGTGCCGTACAATACGGCGATATAAGGAGAGAAAATGAGCAACCTAATTACAGACCCCAACTTAATTTCAGCC